>CAVIPP010000007.1:0-29398 GCA_963644615.1 Oscillospiraceae bacterium | reverse complement strand
GCATAAATCATTAACAAATAGATATGAGTTACTTAAAGATTTAGTATCTCGTAAAGACTCTCTTAAAAAATACGAAGATGAACTTGCTTTAATCAATGTTCCTGTCAGCGTTTCATCAATGAATGAAAAGATTGAATTTTATAAAAAAATAATGAAAATCAATGACTTTAATTTAATAAGCGCTGAATCACAAAATGAAATCCACGCTAGTGATGATTTAATTAACGAATCAATCGATAAATATAATGATTTGGCTAATCTTTATAATAAGAATATTTCTTCTTGGCCTAATAGTGCTATAGCTAAAAAATTTGGCTTTACTAAAAAAGATTTATTTGTAAAATAGCCCACTTCCTATCTTTTTTTGTTATAAATAGATTCAAACATCAAGTTGCAATAAATATTTGTCGTTTATCTCCTATGTACTTATGTTTATTTATCAATAATATCTCTAAAACCGAAATTACAGTTAAAACTCTTTAAAATGGTGATAGACGAAAATAAACTTTAATTCTTTTATTATTTTGGTGATTTATCACCATTATATGAGTCTCTATTGCTTTTTTTCATGAACTACGTGTGCTAAAATCGTTGCGATTATGAAAAGTTTAAAGAATCTATTTCGAATTGGTAATGGACCAAGTAGTTCGCACACAATTGCCCCTCAAAGAATCGCTAATATTTTAAAGAATAAATATAATAATACTCGAAGTGTTAAGGTTATTTTATACGGATCATTAGCGTTCACTGGTCGTGGTCACATGACTGATAAAGCAATAATTAACGAATTTTATCCAATACCTTGTAGTGTTATTTTTGATGTTCGCACTAAAGTTGATTTTCCTAATACGATGGATGTTATTTTGACTAACGCTAAAGGTGAATACATTACAAAAAGAGCATATTCATTAGGTGGAGGAGCAATATCAATTGAAGGCGAATTTTCTGAAGATGAAAATGATGTTTATCCTCAAAAGGATTTTTCAGAAATTAAACAATTTTTAAATGCTCATAAAATATCATTATGCGAATTTGTTGAGGAATATGAAGGCACACAAATATGGGACTACCTATATGAAATTTATCATACAATGCTTGACTCTATTAATCGTGGCATCGCCTCAGAAGGACTATTACCTGGCAAGCTTAAAGTCAGCCGTCGTGCGAAATCTTTTTTGACTCCTTCCCACGATAATGAATCATCAGCAAGTCAAAGTTATCGTTTAATTTCAGCATATGCTTTTGCGACAAGTGAAGAAAACGCTAATGGAGGAAAAATTGTTACCGCTCCAACTTGTGGCGCTGCTGGCGTTCTTCCAGCAGTTCTTAAATATAATCAGGATAAATATAATTATTCAGATGAAGATATGGTTAAAGCACTAGCGGTCGCGGGAGTGATTGGTAATGTCGTTAAGACTAACGGCTCCATCTCTGGAGCAGAAGCGGGTTGCCAAGCTGAAATTGGTACAGCCTGTTCTATGGCTTCTGCTGCACTTGCCTATCTCAAAGGTTTTAATATTGATCAAATTGAATACGCTGCTGAAGCTGCTATGGAGCATTCCTTAGGTCTAACTTGTGATCCAGTTGAAGGATATGTCCAAATACCATGTATAGAAAGAAATGCTGTCGGAGCAATTAAAGCAATCTCAGCTTGTTATTTAGCAGAGTATGCTAGTTCTACTCATCGAGTAAGTTTTGATATAATAGTGCAGACTATGATTGACACTGGTCGAGATTTAAAAAGAGCCTATAAGGAAACTTCTAAAGGTGGCTTAGCAGTTGATTATCATATTAAAGAAACAAAGAAAAAGAATTAAAAATAAAATTCTAGAAAGGAATAACAATCATGGATGTCAAATTATATAATTCATTAACATCCCAAATCGAAGTATTAAAACCATTAAAACCTGGTGAGATTTCAATGTATTGTTGTGGGCCAACAGTCTATGGAGATGCTCATGTTGGTAATATTCGTCCTGCCATTGTTTTTGATACGCTTAGAAGATTTTTAGAGCATCTTGGTTATAACGTTAAATTTGTTTCTAATTTTACAGATGTCGATGACAAAATCATTAATAAAGCTATCTCTGAAGGCGTTAGTGAAGACGTTATTTCTAATAGATATATCGCTGCTTATAAAGATGTTTTGAATAAATTAAATGTCGAACCTCATTATAAAAATCCTCGTGTCACTGAATATATGAATCAAATTATTTCTTATATTGATGATTTAGTAAAAAATAATTCTGCATATAACGTTTCTGGAGACGTCTTCTTTAGAATTAGTTCAATTAATAACTATGGTGAACTTTCAAAAATTAATATCGATGATTTAGAAGTTGGTGCTCGTATTAGTGAAAATACAAAAAAGGAATCTCCACTTGATTTTGCGCTCTGGAAAAAAACTGAAAACGGAATTAAATGGGATTCTCCTTGGGGTAAAGGTCGACCTGGATGGCACACTGAATGCTGTGTTATGATTGATTCCATATTTGGAAATAACATGATAGACATTCATGGTGGTGGCTTTGATTTAAAATTCCCACATCATGAAAATGAAATTGCCCAAGCAAAAGCCCACGACCACAATAAACTCGCTAAAATTTGGATGCACAACGGTTTTGTCAATTTCGGCAATGAAAAAATGTCAAAATCACTAGGCAATGTTGTTTTAGCGAAGGACGCAATTGCTAAATATGGTGGTAACGTAATGAGGTTATTGATACTTAGTGCACATTACCGCGCTCCTGTTCAATTCACCGAAGAAACTGTGATCGCTGCTCAAAATGAAATGGAAAAAATATCAAAAGCACACATTCAACTTGCTGTCACACTTCAACTTAATAATGGTTCACTAAATTCAAAGAATGCTGATGTAAATAAATTTCTTGAATCATTAAGTGATGACCTCAACACTTCTAATGCTCTTAGCGAGATATTTGCCACTATTAAGGTTATTAATCAAGAACTTCGAATTAGACCATTAATCATAACTAAATTAGAGTCTTTATTTGCCTCTATTAGTGTTATGTTAGATATATTTGGTTTAAAAATTGATTATCCTCATTTAAGTAGCGAAGATAAGCAAATATATAATGAGTATTTAACTCTTAAAAAAGAGAAGAAATTCGATGAATCCGACAAACTTAGAGATATTTTAATATCTCGACACATAATTTAATTTCACTAGAACGATTTGGGAAAAATTGGTTGAAAACTATGGGAAAATTGATTTATGGAAAAAATACTGTCGTCAGTTCATTGAATGAAGGACGAGTCCTAACTCTTTATTTGAAGGACAATTTTTCGGACGCGAATGTTATTGCCCTTGCCAAAAAGAAATCAGTTATTACCAAATATCTTTCTATGGGAGAACTTGAAAAGATGTCTAATCATCAAAACCATCAAGGAATAATTGCCGAGGTCATCGATTTTGAATATTCATCGGTCGACGACATTATTAAATGCGCAAAAAATTCAAAACATCCTCTAATTTTACTTCTTGATGAAATTGCAGATCCTCATAATTTAGGTGCTATTATTCGTAGCGCAGATGCTTTTAGTGTCGATGGCATAATTATGAAGTCACGTAATCAAGTTAATGTAAATGCTACAGTTTATAAGGTTTCAACTGGCGCTATTAACTTTGTTAAAATAGCTCAAGTTAGTAATTTAAGTAACGCTATTAAAAAACTCAAAGAAAATGGATATTGGGTTTATGCTTCTGACGGCGGTGGAAAGGAAGAATATCAAAAGCAAGATTTCTCCGGTCCTGTCGCCTTAATTGTTGGAAGTGAAGGTTTTGGAATTTCTCGGTTAGTGTTAGAAAATTCCGATATCATTATGAAAATTCCTATGTCTGGTCATGTCAATTCGCTCAATGTTTCTGTCGCAACTGGTATCTTGCTTGCTCAAGTAAGAGCCAATGAAAACTAAACAGCCCGAAATCAATTACTACGTTCAACTAGCAAAAGAAAAAAATGAAGATGCCTACCACTTTTTAGTGGGGCATTTTTTTAAATTTGCACTATTTACTGCGCGTGACATTTTAGCCCAGTTCACTCATTCAAAAGAATCCCCTGATGATTATCTTCACGTTTATTGGCAAGCGATTAAAAAAGCCGTCAACAAATTCGATGAAACAAAAGGAAGCTTTAAATCTTTATTAGAAGTAATTTATATCAGAATGCTTAAAAGCGCTATTTCTGAAGAGATTGAAAAAAATTACGCTTTATTTTCCGCTATTTCGTTAGATGACTTTATTGGATATGATGAATTAGTCCTCAGCGATGTATTAAGTGATGAGAATGAAGAAATTTATTTACAAAACATCGACTCGTTTAATGTTTATAAATATCTTGTAGACATTGAAAAATTAAAAGCAAATACGAAGCGTGAAAAAATAAAGAAAATTCAAAAAATGATTATACTATACCGGTATTGTGGCTTTAAAATAGTTGAGATAGCCAATATATTGAATATCTCTACTTCTACATTACAACGACTGATGAATGATAATAGAGATGATTCCCCTTTAACGGAACTAAAAATTGCTCTATCAAGCGAAAAATTTTAAGGAGGCAAAGATATGCCAGAATGTAATCATGATTGTGATGGATGCGCTGATGCAAATTGTGAATCAAGAGAAATCAAAAAACTTGAACCACATAAATTCACTAAAATAGGAAAGATTGTCGCTGTTATGAGCGGTAAGGGTGGAGTCGGAAAATCTCTTGTCACTTCATTAACTGCTGTTGCATTAGCAAAAAAAGGATATAAAGTTGCCATTATGGATGCTGATGTGACTGGTCCAAGTATCCCTAAATCATTTGGTCTCAACAATGTTCTTGCACTCCAAAATGATGATGGATTATTACCGGCTGAATCACATAAGCTAAAAATTAAAATAATGTCCGCTAATCTATTACTCGAAGATTGTGAATCTCCTATTATTTGGAGAGGACCATTGGTCGCTGGATTTGTTCAACAGTTATTTACAGATGTTAATTATGGAGATGTCGACTTTTTATTAATCGATATGCCGCCTGGAACTAGCGATATACCATTAACAGTATTTCAATCAATTCCTATCGATGGGGTGCTTGTTGTTTCTTCACCACAAGAGCTTGTTAGCATGGTTGTTTCTAAATCGATAAACATGGCCAAAATGATGTATATTCCAATCTACGGACTTGTTGAAAACATGGCGTATGTAAAATGTCCAAACTGTGATGAAAAAATTGAGATTTTTAATAACAAACATTTTGAAGATGATGTAAAAAAGAATGGATTAGAGATTCTATCTAAATTACCTCTTGATCCTAAATTATCTACTTATGTCGATAATGGTGAGATTGAAGATTATGATGTCTCAGTTTTAGATAATGTTGTCGAAAAACTAACCAAATAATAATTTTTATTTGACATCGCAAAAGACATTGTTGTAAGATTAGCAACGCAAGATTGATAGCAGGATAACCTAACAAATGAGAAAAAAAATAATTTTAATTTGCTCTGAATGCCTAAGTAGAAATTATACTACAACTGCTAAAGAAGGTCAGACTACTCGTCTTGAATTAAAAAAGTTTTGTCCTAAATGTGGAAAAATGACAATCCACAAGGAAAGCAAATAAGGAGGTATCTCTATGGGTGTTAAAAAATATACTCAAGAAGTTATCAAAGAAGGTAAAAGGGTCCGTTGGCCTAAGAAAGATCAATTCATACCTGCTTTTGTCACTGCTTTAGTGATATGTGCATTTTGCGCTCTAGTCTTATCACTTGAAGACTTAGCTGCAGGTAGCCTCATTGGTCAACTTAAACAACTTTTTAGTGGACTTAAAAGTAGTAGCACAAGCAGTAGCGAAGAAACAACCGCTGCGATACGTGCATTTATGTTTTGGAGGTAATTATGGTTTCACAAGAAAAATTAGCTGATAAGCATTGGTATATTGTTACCACATATTCACAACACGAAAACAAGGTTGCGAGCAACTTAAAAAAACGTATTGAGAATA
The DNA here is from genome assembly GCA_963644615.1 of Oscillospiraceae bacterium. Classification (GTDB taxonomy): domain Bacteria; phylum Bacillota_I; class Bacilli_A; order RFN20; family CAG-826; genus Fiminaster. Next base: position 23,384 of record CAVIPP010000007.1, on the reverse strand, counting down.
TGCATTTAGAAGATTATATCTTCCAAGTTTTAGTCGCCGAAGAAGAGGTTGAGGTTCAAGTTACAAAAGATGGAAAACCTGCTGGCACTAAAAAGAAAATGAAAAACCTATTTCCAGGAAATATCTTCGTTGAAATGATTATGAACGACGATACTTGGTTTATTGTTAGAAATACTCCAGGTGTTACTGGTATTGCTGGTTCTGCTGGTGGCGGTCAAAAACCAACCCCAGTTTCACTAGAAGAAATGGAACCAGTCTTAAAACGTATGGGTCAAATCGATCAAACAATGATTTCTCAATACAATGTTGGTGATACTGTTAAGGTTATTCGTGGAACATTAGAAGGTACCGAAGGTACAATTGTTGACATCAACAAGGAAACTGGTGCGTGCCGTATTGAAATCGTCTTCTTTGGTCGTAGCACATTCGCAGATGTCGAATTTTCTGAAATTGAAAAAGAATAAGACAATATTGAAGATAGGCTCTCCTAATGGAGAGCTTTCTTTTTATTCTAAAATATATGAATACTTGTTCATATTTATGTTGACAATATGAATAGTCGTTCATATAATTTTTTTGAGGTAAAACCTATGGCAAATATTCCTTCTAACAAAATAATCGATGCAATGGAGAATGTGCTTAATATTGCTAGCGATTCAACAAGATTAAAAATTTTATACACGCTTCTACCTATCGATAATGAAGTAGTGGAAAAATCAGTCTCTATGATTGTTGATGAAGTAGGTGCGTCGCAATCACTTATTTCACATCAACTTAAAGTTCTTAAAGACGCTGATTTAGTTGGCTTTAAAAAGGTTGGTACGCGTGCATTTTATTTTTTAAAAGATGATCACGTCAGTGCACTTATCAAAGTAGTCTACGAACACGTATTAGAAAAATAGAGGACTTCTTATATGAAAAAATATATTTATTCAATAAAAGGATTTGACTGTCCTAATTGTGCTAGTAAAGTTGAAAAGCATTTAAATAGTCTTCCTAACATTTATTCGTGCACTATCGATTTTCAAAATGAAAGAATTTTTCTTGTCTATCAAGATACGCCTTACACAATTAAACAATTACTCGATTTTATTAAGGAAGTTGAAGGCGACCCGATTGAAATTAGTGAAGTTAGTAGTACTAAACAAAAAAAGGAACGAATATTTGATAAAAAGACAATATTCCTGTTAATTAGAATTGCTGTTGTTACTGCTTTAATGGTTGCTGGATTAATAGTAACCAAATCGTTATTTGGTGACACTTCATATTGGCAATTTGAAGAAAAAGCATGGATAGTTATTACTATTTATTTAGTCGCTTTAGCTATTGGTATATATGATATTGCTTGGGAAGTAATCGAACACATAATTCATCGACAAAATCCAATTGATGAGCATTTATTGATGTGCATATCTGTATCAGGAGCGTTTTGTATTGCCTTTTTTAAAGAAGCAGAGCCTGTTTTCTTTGATGGTATTATGGTATTAGTGCTCTTCCAGGTCGGCGAACTGATTGAAAGTATTCTATCAAAGAAATCAAAACAAGCTATATCTGATGCGATTGATTTAAGAGCAGATTTCGCTAATTTGGTCAGCGAAAATAGAATTATTCAAGTTAGCCCAGAGAAATTAAATTTAAATGATAAAATCGTTATCCATGTCGGTGAAATTGTTCCAGTTGATGGAATTGTTGTTGATGGAAGTGGTGAACTTGATACATCTTCATTAACAGGGGAAAGTGTCCCTGTCCATATTTCAAATGGTGACAACGTCTTAAGTGGGACAATATTAAAATCTGGTTCAGTCACACTTAATGTAGAAAAAGTATTTAAAGATTCAACTATTTCTAAGATTATGGAGCTTGTTGAAAATAGCGGTGAGCATAAATCGAAAGTCGATAAATTCATTACCAGATTTGCTAGATGGTATACACCTATTGTCTTATTAATTGCTGTCATATTCCTACTTATTTACGGTTTTGTGAGTAACGATTGGGCTACTGCAACATATCGAAGCGTATTTGTCTTGATTGTTGGTTGCCCGTGCTCAATTGTTATTTCCGTTCCTCTCGCCTATTTTGCTGGCATCGGTTTAGCTTCAAAAATTGGTGTCATTATTAAGGGCGCTAATATATTGGACCAATTATGTAATCCTGGTGTGCTTTTTGTCGATAAAACAGGAACATTGACATATGGTAATTTCGCCATAAGTAAAATTGAACCATATAGTATCTCAAAAGATGATTTTATGACTTATTTATTAAGTGCTGAATCTCGTAGTAATCACCCAATTGCAAAGGCTATTGTTTTGCATCAAAAGACATCTGAATTAGCTCTTCATCAAACTGACTATGAAGAATTAGCGGGTTATGGCACTCATACGCATTATAAAGGGCATGACATATATGCTGGAAACAAACAACTTCTTGAGAAAAATGGAATTGATGCACCTACTATTAACGAGGTCGGAACTATTATCTATTTAGCACTCGATAATAAGTATGTTGGATATGTTTTACTCAATGACGTTGTGCGCGAAAAAGCTAAAACGCTCATCGAAAAACTGCACAAACTCAATGTTAAAGTTGTCCTACTTTCAGGTGATAGTTATGAAAATGTTAAACTTGTCGCTGACCAGGTTGGTATTGAAGAATATCACGCAAAACTATTGCCAATTGATAAGACGAAATATGTCGAAGAAGCTATCAATAATAAAAAAGATAAAAAAACCATTATTTTTGCAGGTGATGGGATTAATGACACTCCTTCAATCATGCGTGCTGATGTCGGCTTTGCCATGGGTGGAATTGGAAGCGATGTCGCCGTTGAAAACGCTGATGCAGTTATCATGCAAGATCATCCATTAAAAATCTATCACGCAATTCAAATTGCTAAGCTTACTCGAAGGGTTGCAATCTTCAATATTGTCTTCTCACTTATTGTTAAAGTTGTGGTGATGATTTTAACATTAACCATTCAAAATTTCCCACCAATAATCGACATTCTTTCCGACACTGGACTAACAGTTATCTTAGTCATAAATTCACTGTTGATAATTTATCGAGATATCAAATAAATCGACTAATTTATAACAAAAAATTCTCGTCTTATAAAATATTTATATTTTATGAAATAATGCAAATCTTATGATTTGTATTTTTTCTTGTTTACGCGCACGACTTTTGATAAAATTTCAAAGCGTATGTTTTCGCGATGAGAGCGCGTCTACACATACATATTCGTAATGTGGAAGAAGTAACGTTTCACTTCTATGACCACAACACGGACAAACTAAATTAAAAAAAGGAGGAAATGTCACGTGAGTAAAAGAATCGTCAAAGTAGTGAAGATGGAACTCCCTGGCGGCGAAGCTAAACCTGGTCCAAAACTAGCATCTGCTGGTGTTGTCATGCCAAAGTTCTGCACTGATTTCAATGCAAAAACAGCTGACCGTCGTGGTGAAATTGTTCCAGTCATCATCACTGCTTATGAAGACAAATCACACGATTTCGTAATCAAGACTTCCCCAGTTGCAGGTTTGCTTTTAAAGGCTGCTGGTATTAAAAAGGGTTCAAGTAATCCAAAAACTACCAAAGTTGGTCACATTAGCAAAGCTCAATTAAAGGAAATCGCTGAATACAAGTTGCCAGACCTTAACTGTGACACTATTGAAGCCGCTATGAAAATAGTTGAAGGTAGTGCTCGCAATATGGGTATCACGATTGACGAATAATTATGAAACTTTCAAAAAATTATAAGAAAGCTCTCGAACTCGTCGATAATAGCAAAGTTTATTCAATCGAAGAAGCATGTGAGCTTGTCAAGAAAACATCAACTGTCAAATTTGATGCCACAATCGATGTCTCTATCCGTTTCAATGTTGACACGACAAAAGCCGATCAACAAATCAGAGGAACTCTCATCCTTCCAAATGGTAACGGAAAAAGCAAAAAGATTTGTGCAATTACTTCTAAGGTTGATGAAGCAAAAGCTGCCGGAGCGGATTATGCCGGAGGTAAAGAATTACTTGAAAAAATCCAAAAAGAAAACTGGTTTGACTTTGATGTCATCGTCGCAACACCAGATATGATGGGAGAACTCGGTAAGATGGGTAGACTTCTTGGTCCTAAAGGATTAATGCCTAACCCAAAAACTGGTACTGTCACAATGGATATTGCTAAAGCTATCAAAGAAATCAAATTAGGTCGAGTTGAATATCGTTTAGACAAAGACGCTAATATGGCTTTATCGATCGGACGAGTTAGCTTCGATACTGATAAACTAGTTGAAAACCTTAAAACTCTAGTCGCTACTTTATTAAAAGTTAGACCAGCAGCAGTTAAAGGTACATACATTAAAAATGCTGTTGTCCATACGACAATGGGTCCATCAATCAAATTCGCTATTGATTAATTGAAGGACAAATCATACTCAGAGCACAATATACCTTAGACAGCAACGGTCACGGGACTTAATAATGTTGCCCAGGTGTATCTTAACCAAGTATATTGGAGCCTCTAAAAAACATTTAAAAGGAGGTAGAACAAATGAATCCAGAAACTCTCAAGTCAAAACAAGTAGTCGTCGATGGATTAGTTAACGATTTCAAACAAGCACAAGCAGTTGTCGTTGTTGAATATCGTGGCTTATCAGTTGCTAAGATTTCTGAACTTCGAAAGTCTCTTAAAGCTGTTGGTGCAAGTTTCGGTGTCTATAAAAACACTTTAGTTAGAATCGCTAACGATAGTCTTGGACACAAAGAACTCGACCAATATTTAAGCGGATCAAACGCTTATATCTTCTCTAGTGACGTCGTCGCTGCTCCAAAAGTCTTAACTAAGTTCGCTAAGAAAAATGACGCCTTAGTCATTAAAGCCGGCTTAGTTGAAGGCAATGTAGTGGACGCTAAAGGAGTAAAAGAATTAGCAAACATCCCAGGACGTGAAGGATTAATTTCCATGTTCTTATCGTGCCTACAAGCACCTATCCGCAGTTTCGCTTGCACAGTTAAAGCCGTTGCGGATAGCAAAAATTAATGCCCATTTAGGAGGAAATTACTATGGCAAAGTTAACAAAAGAAGAAATTATTGCTTCTTTAAAAGAAATGACTGTTCTCGAACTCAATGATCTCGTTAAAGCAGTCGAAGAAGAATTCGGAGTTACCGCTGCTGCTCCAGTAGCAACTGTCGCAGCTCCAGCAGAAGAAGAAGTTCAAGCAGGACCAGTTGATGTCAGCTTAGTTCTTAAAGCTGTCGGTGCAAACAAAGTCCAAGTTATCAAAGCTGTTCAAGCTATCACAGGTTTAGGCCTCATGGATGCTAAGAAATTAGTCGATGGAGCGCCTGCGCCAATTAAAGAACACATTTCACCAGTTGAAGCTGAAGAACATAAGAAAGCTCTTGAAGCCGCTGGTGCTGAAGTAGAAGTTAAGTAATTAACCTAAACTACTATATTGGTTAGCATGTCGCATTATTTTATTAATGACGAATCAGTTGAATCTAAACCACGCTTAATTCGCTATGAAATTTGTGGTCATTCATTTGAACTGCTAACTGATAATGGCGTATTTTCCAAAAATGAATTAGACGAGGGAACAAGACTACTTATTGAAACTCTTGTTCCCCTTCAATTAACTGGAAAATTGTTAGACATCGGATGCGGATACGGCCCAATTGGCTTAACTTTGGCCGCATTATCCCCATCTCTAGACGTTACTTGTTCAGATGTCAATACGCGTGCACTTACGTTATGTAATAGAAACGCGTCTCAGCTCGCGTTAAGCCATCGAGTCACCTGCCTTCAAAGTGACATCTATACAGAGATTGAAGGACCATATGATTCAATTGTGAGCAATCCTCCGATAAGGGCTGGTAAAAAAATTACTTATGCCATCTACATCGGTGCGAAAGATCATTTAATTGATGGCGGTTCATTGTTTGTTGTTATTAGAATAAAACAAGGTGCACTATCTGCTAAAAAATATCTCGAAGAGGTGTTTGGTAATTGCACTATCCTAACTAAAAAGAAGGGATTCGTCATTCTAAAATCAACAAAATAATGAATTTAAAATTTTAAGGAGCCATTACATGTCAAAAACATATAAAGATTATCCATTACTACCTAATAATCGAATTAATTTTTCGAAAATTTCAGGTAGTCTCGAACTCCCTAATCTTGTAGAAGTTCAGACAAATTCCTACAAGTGGTTTCTCGAAAAAGGCCTTGACGAAGTTCTCCATGAGATATTCCCAATAGCCAACTATTCTGAGGACGTTTTCATTGAATACATTTCTTCAGAACTTAGAGAACCTAAATATTCGTTCTTAGAATGTAAAGAACGTAAAAAAACTTATCAAGCACCTCTATACGCTAAATTAAGGCTTATATATGCTGACACAAATAAAACTGCTAAAGAACACGAAATTTATTTGGGTGATATTCCATTAATGACTGATTCTGGTACATTTGTTGTCAATGGTGCTGAAAGAGTTATTGTCTCTCAAATCGTCCGTTCACCAGGAGCCTACCTTTCCACAAGTGTCGATCCAAAAACTGGTAAATCAATCTATGAAGCCGATTTAATTCCTACTCACGGATCTTGGTTGCAATTTGAAACCGACCTTAAAGGAATGGTTAATGTTCGTGTCAATCGTCAAAAGAAGATGCCTGCCACAACATTATTAAAAGCCCTTGGACTCGATGATGAAAAACAATTAATCAAACTATTTGGTGATAATGAAATTTTCACATCTACTATCGAAAAGAACAGAGATGTTGTCAGTTCCACCGACGCTTTAGTGGACATCTTCCGTAAACTAAAACCAGGTGAACCTATTACTGCTGATGGTGTTGCTACATTCTTAGTGCAACAATTCTTTGATCATCGTCGTTATAACATTGGAAATCCAGGACGTAACAAAATTAATCGTAAACTCGGTATTTATGATCGTTTATGTGGAAGATATCTCGCTGAAAATCTCATCGATGCTGATGGAGAAATTCTTTTCACAAAAGGACATCAAATTACTAAAGAAGATATTAAATCTTTGCTTGACGCCGAAGTGTTCGAGAACGGTGCTCATTTAAAAGTTATTAAAGCTAACGAAAATTTAACTAAAGCCTTACTTGCTCACGCTCAAAAAGGTAAAACTGATTTAGAAAACAAGCAAGTCTTTTCTGGAAAAGTTAACGTTGTTAAGGTTTACACAAATGAAAAGATGAAGAAAACTGTCAACATCATTGGTACAGACCTCAATCTAACTTGTACTTGTATGGCGTTTAGTGATGTTATCGCTTTATTCTCTTACTTAATGAATATCATGGAAGGAATTGGCGATGTCGATGATATCGATAATTTAGCCAATAGACGTGTTCGTTGTGTCGGTGAATTGTTACAAACTCAATTCCGTATGGGTTTATCTAAACTCTACAAAACTGTTCAACAAAAGATGTCTATTTCTGACTTGGATGCATCAACAATTCCATCTTTAATTAATAACATTAAGCCACTTACATCTTCAGTTCGTGAATTCTTCGCGAGCTCTCAATTATCTCAATTCATGGATCAAGTTAACCCATTAGCAGAACTTACCAATAAGCGTAAATTATCCGCTTTAGGTCCTGGTGGTATTTCTCGTGACCGTGCCTCAATGGCTGTCCGAGATGTTCACCCAACTCACTATGGTCGTATTTGTCCAATTGAAACTCCTGAAGGTCAAAACGTCGGACTTATCAATAACTTAGCTTGCTTTGCTAAGATTAATAATTATGGATTTATTGAAACTCCATATCGTATTGTCGAAAAAGGTGGCAAAATCACTGATAAGACTGAATACTTGTCCGCAATTAAGGAAAGAGATCACTATATTGCTCAAGCTAACGTCAACGTCAATAAAGATGGTTTCATTACTGATAAGGAAGTTATCGCCCGTCACAATGGTGAAAACGTTCTTGTCACCCCAGATTTAGTTGACTATATCGATGTTTCTCCAAAACAAATCGTTTCTATCGCGACCGCGTGTATTCCTTTCTTAGAAAATGATGATACTACGCGTGCCCTCATGGGTGCGAACATGCAACGTCAAGCCCTTCCTCTTCTTAGACCAACCGCTCCATACGTTGGAACAGGTATTGAATATAAGATTGCTAAAGATGCTGGACTTGCTGTTGTCGCTTCTCACGATGGAACTGTCAAATATGTCGATTCTCAAAAGATAATTGTTAATGAAGGTGGTAAAAAAGATAATACATATCATCTTCAAAAATTTGAAAGAAGTAATGATGGTACATGCATTAATCAAGTTGCCATTGTCAAAGTTGGCGATAAGGTCAAACAAGGTGACATTCTTGCAGATGGTCCATCTATGCAGAATGGTGATCTTGCCTTAGGACAAAACGTCACTGTCGCATTTATGACCTGGGAAGGTTATAACTACGAAGATGCTGTCATTATGTCTGAAAGACTTGTTAAAGATGATACATATACATCTATTCATATTGTTGAACACACTATTGATTGTCGTGATACAAAATTAGGACCAGAAGTTATTACTAGAGATATTCCTAACACTGGTGAATCTGCGAAAGCATTCCTTGATGAAAACGGAATTATCGTTCCAGGTAGTGAAGTCCGTGAACACGATATCTTAGTTGGTAAAGTTACACCAAAAGCCCAAAGTGAAGTCGGTCCAAATGAAAGATTACTCATGGCCATCTTCCACGAAAAAGCTAAAGATACTAAAGACTCATCATTTAGAGTTCCACATGGTGGTGCTGGTATTGTCTTAGATGTTAAGATTTTCTCCATTGAAAATGGAGATGACCTTCCACCAGGTGTTATTAAATCCATTCGTGTCTATATCGCTCAAAAGAGAAAAATCTCTGAAGGTGATAAGATGAGTGGTCGTCATGGTAATAAGGGTGTTATTTCCCGTATATTACCTGTTGAAGATATGCCATTCCTTGCTGATGGAACCCCAGTTGACATTATGCTCAACCCACTTGGCGTCCCATCTCGTATGAATATTGGGCAGATCTTAGAAATCACTCTTGGACTTGCTTGTCAAAAGCTTGGTCTAAAAGTTGCTACACCAGTCTTTGATGGCATTTCTAATGAAGAGATCTATGATCTCATGAAACAAGCTAATTTACCAGAAGATGGTAAAACAATACTTTATGATGGTCGTACAGGTGAAAGATTCGATGAAAGAATCTCTGTTGGTGTCATGTACATGATTAAACTCGTCCACATGGTCGATGATAAACTTCATGCCCGTTCAACTGGACCATATAGCTTAATTACTCAACAACCTCTTGGTGGTAAAGCCCAAAATGGTGGTCAGAGATTTGGTGAAATGGAAGTCTGGGCACTTGAAGCTTATGGTGCCGCCCATACATTACAAGAAATTATCACTTATAAATCTGATGACCGTTTAGGCCGTCGAAAAGTAAGTGAGGCTATTATTAAGGGTTTACCTCTTCCTCAACCTGGTATTCCTGAAGCCTTCAAAGTTCTTGTTAAAGAACTATCTGCCTTATGCTTAGACGTCAAACTATATGATGATAAAAATAACATCATCGACACTGACGCTCTTGCACTTGAAGACCAAAAAGAAGAAAGAAAGATCAACAGTGCTCTAAGAGACTTAACTGGTGACTCGATTGAAAGAGATACTGAAGTCTTAATTACCGATAAAGATGAATTAACTGCTGCTCTTGAAGAAATTAATGGAGGTAACGACTAATGTTTAACGTAGAAAATCTATCTGCAATTAAAGTAGGCCTTGCCTCACCAGAACGTATTCGTGCAATGTCTCACGGTGAAGTTACTAAAGGTGAAACAATTAACTACCGTAGTCAAAAACCTGAAATGGATGGTTTGTTCTGTGAAAGAATATTCGGACCTAGTAAGGATTATGAATGCCACTGTGGACATTACAAAAAGATTAGATACGCTGGTATCAAATGTGAAAAATGTGGTGTCGAAGTTATTTCCAAAGAAGTTCGAAGAGAACGTTTAGGACATATTAACCTCGTTAGCCCATGTACTCACATTTGGTATTTAAAAGGAATTCCAAGTAGAATTGCTCTTCTTCTTGATGGTTTATCACCAAAACAACTTGAAGAAATTGTCTATTTTATTGCCCACGTATGTTTAAATCCTGGTACATCTAAGGTTTTAAAATATCGTGAATTCTTAGACGAAAAAACTGCAAGAGAAGAATTTACCGCTACAATTAACGAAATTCTTCCAAATATCGAAGTCGGTAGTACCGATTATGAAAAAGCTCATACTTTCCTTGAGTCAATGGCGGATGATAAAGAAGCCTTTGATTTCTATAGTGTTGCCAAATTTATCAGTAAATATACTGGTGCTGAATTTGGTGAAGGCGCTGCAGCTGTTAAACGTTTACTTTCTGAAGTTGATCTTGATAAAGATTATGAAGAAGTAAATAAAGAAATTGCTGAACTCGCCGCTAAAGACGTACTTAAAGGTAAAGAAAGTGCCGATCAAAAACGTAGTAAACTCGTGAAGAGACTCGAAGTTATTGAATCGTTCCGTAATTCTGATAACAAACCAGAATGGATGGTTCTTGACGTTATTCCAGTTCTTCCACCTGATTTACGTCCAATGCTTCAACTTGAAGGTGGTCGTTTCGCTGCAAGTGACCTTAACGAACTATATCGTCGTGTCATTATGAGAAACAATCGTCTTAAAAAAGATATTGAAATTAAAGCACCTAAAGTTATTACCACTAACGCATGTCGTATGCTTCAAGAAGCAGTCGATGCTTTAATTGATAATGGTCGTCGTAATAAACCTGTTCAAGGTCCTAATGGCCGTGCTCTTAAATCATTAAGTTCAAGCTTAAAAGGAAAACAAGGTCGTTTTAGACAAAACTTACTCGGCAAACGTGTCGACTTCTCTGGTCGTTCTGTTATCGCTGTTGGTCCAGATCTAAAGATGTATCAATGTGGTATTCCTCGTGAAATGGCCATTCAATTATTACGTCCATATATTTCTCATATCTTAATTGAAAAAGGATATGCGAATGCGAATAAAGTCGCTCAAAGAATAATTGATGAATATGATCCAATTGTCTTTGATATTGTTGAGGAAATTATTTCTGACCATCCAGTCTTACTCAACCGTGCTCCAACTCTTCACCGTTTAGGTATTCAAGCCTTCCAACCAAAATTAGTTGATGGTCGTGCAATTCGACTTCACCCACTTGTTTGTGCTGGATTTAACGCTGACTTTGATGGTGACCAAATGGCAGTTCACTTACCTTTATCAAAACAAGCTCAACAAGAAGCCCTTGAACTTATGCTCGCCAGCAATAATATTCTTGGCCCTAAAGATGGTAAACCAATTGTTACTCCTTCTCAGGACATGGTTCTTGGTAATTACTATTTAACTCTTGAAGAGACTAAAGAAGCCTTACTTGCTCGCGCAAGTCGAAGAGAAGCTAAAGGTGACTTAGAAGAATATGAACTATTTACTCAATATGGAAACGCTGAAGGTAAAGTCTTTGCCAGTATTGATGAAGTCGTTCTCGCTTATCAAACTAAACAAGTTCACCTTCATACTCGTATTGCTATTATCGGTAAAGCCCTCAAGAAGAGTGGATTCACAGAAAAGATGAATAATTCTTACTTACTTACAACAGTTGGTAAAGTTATATTCAACCTTATATTCCCTGCCGATTTCCCATATCTAAATAGATTAAGTTCTTCTAACAAAGATTTGTCTAACCTAAAAGGTGACTTAGAAGAATTCTTTGTTGAAAAAGGCACTGATATTAAAGAAGCTATTCACTCTCGTCCACTTAACACCCCATTCACCAAAAAAGAATTAGGTGTCATCATTGATGAAGTTTATCATCGCTATGGTAGAAGTAAAACTTCCGCTGTCCTTGATAAAATGAAAGACCAAGGCTTTAAATATTCTACAATTGCCGGCTTTACAATTGCCTTAAGTGACATTCCATTACTTAAAGGTAAAAATGAAATACTCGCTAAAGGGGATGAAGAAGTCGCTAAGATTGATAAGATGTATCGTAAAGGTCTCATCAACGAAAGAGAACACCACAACTTGGTTGTCTCTTTATGGGAAGATGTTAAGAAAAACGAAATCGAACCAAAATTATCACAACAATTTAAAGCTGATATTCGTAACCCAATTTATATGATTCTTGATAGTGGTGCTCGTGGTAACATGACTCACATTGCTCAACTTTCTGGTATGCGTGGTATTATGCTTGACCCACACAATGAGAAAATTGAAATTCCTATTAAGGCATGTTTACGTGAAGGTATGTCTGTCTCGGAATTCTTCGTTGCTACTCACTCTGCTCGTAAAGGTAGTGCTGATACAGCGCTTAAGACTGCTGACTCAGGTTACTTAACACGTCGACTTGTCGATGTTTCTCAAGATGTTATTGTTCGTGAAGAAGATTGCCACACTGATCATGGATTTGTCGTCCGCGAAATTAAGAGTGATGATCCAAACGAAAAGAAACCAATCATTAAACTAAAAGATCGTTTAGTCGGTCGATTCTCACTTCGTGACATCGTTAACCCAACCACTGGTGAAGTTATCGTAAAAGGCAACACCTTAATTTCAGATACTGACGCTGATAATGTTATTAAAGCCGGTATTAAAGAAGTTGAAATTAGATCTCTATTCGGATGTCAAACTAAAGATGGTGTCTGTGTCCATTGTTATGGCACTAACCTCGCAACGGGTGAACTCGTCAAGATCGGTGAAGCTGTCGGTATTATGGCCGCTCAATCAGTCGGCGAACCAGGAACTCAATTAACAATGCGTACATTCCACTCTGGTGGTGTCGCAGGTGTTGGTGATATTACTCAAGGTTTACCAAGAGTTCAAGAACTAGTTGAAGCTCGTACACCTAAAGGTGAGGCTCTCATTGCTACTATTTCTGGTAAAGTAACATCTATTCATGAAAATGGTGGTCGATATACAATACTCGTCAAAAACGATATGGAAGAAAGAGAACATCTCTCTGTCTATGGTGCGCACCTCGTGGTGGCTAAAGGTGACACAGTCGAAGCTGGTGATAAATTAACAGCTGGTGCTATTTCACCTAAGACACTTCTTGATGTCAGCGATGAAACTAAAGTTCAAAACTATCTCCTTAAAGAGATTCATAACGTCTATTCGACACAAGGTTCTGTTGATATTTCCGATAAACACCTTGAAGTTATTATCCGTCAAATGCTTCGCAAAGTTGTCGTTATCGACGCAGGTGATACTAAATTAATCCCTGGTACACGTGTTGATATTGATACATTTACTGAAGCTAACGAAGAGCAATTATTTAATGGTGGTCGTCCAGCAGTTGCTCGTCCACGTGTTCTTGGTATTACAAAAGCCGCTCTTGAAACTAAATCGTTCTTATCCGCTGCTTCTTTCCAAGAAACTACTCGAGTGCTCACTGACGCTGCTATTAAAGGCAAAATTGATACTCTCCACGGTTTAAAAGAAAATGTTATTGTTGGTAAACTAATTCCAGCCGGAAGCGGTAATCCGAATAACAATGTCTTTGATGAGCCAACTGAAGAATTCTCTGTTGAAGACAAAATGAAATCTGTTAAAAAACAATACATTGAATCTTACGATAGAGATGAAGACGCTGAATAATTCATTACATCTCAATTGGAGCCAGTCATCTGGCTCCTTTTTTCTTTAAAAAACGTATAACAACCCCCTCGTTTAACTCATTTAATCAAAAATATTTTTCTAATATTTAAAGATTGATAAATTTTACGAAACCGTTTTCATTATTACTGCGACATATATTTATTTGTAGTTTATTTATTCTTTGTTATAATCTCTTTAACTTTTACATAGTTAAAACTAGGAAAGGAGAAAATTAGTTATGAAAGCAAAAAGATTATTCTCAGTCCTTACATTACTACCAATCGTTGCGATGGTAAGTTCTTGTAATGGAGATAATTCTATTTCACCTGATCACCAAAGAAAGTTTCATGATGAAACGGAAGTAAACACTCTTGCTGAAGTGAATACAAAAGGTGGAAAAGAAGCCCCTGCATGTCCATCAACTGGTAATTCCCGTGTCTTTGTTGTACCTATTGAATTTAAGGATTATCCTGCCGATGAAATTGGTAAATACTATAATTCAGATACAGTTAAAGCCACTAAAAGATATGCAAAACGATTTGAAGGTGAAGACGTCGGAACTGGACGTGGTTCAGAAAATGCACGCGAGGACATCCGCAAAGTCTATTTTGGTGAATCGAGTGATACTCAATGGGAATCATTATCTAGTTATTACAAAAAATCTAGTTATGGTGCACTCAATTTAAATGGTATCGTCGCTCCTTGGTATCATCCATATTATGATTACGAGCACCCAACAACTACTTGGGCAACTGCGAAACAATGGGCAGAATCTGGTGGAGATTATGCAGCTAGCAGATTAGCAGCCGAAATTATTGAATATTATTCCAATGAAACTTATAAAAATTATGCAACTTTGACAAAAGATGACGGAACAACATTTACAAGTGGTAAAGAATTCCTTCAATATTTTGATAGCAATGGTGATGGTGCGTTCGACCTTATTGAAATGGTTTATAGCGCTCCATTCTACGCGACTGATGTAGGTGGCGAAGTTTATAATAAACCAATTAACAATGATATTTTCTGGGCCTATTGTGGTGGAAACTCAACTGGTCAAGAAAATAAGGAACGTCCAACTATTTCTAAATATGCTTTCTTCTCATATTACACATTCGTGGAAGCTGGTACATATGAAGAAAATAATAAACAAAGATCATGGACATGCTCTGAAATTTCCGATGGTGTCCCAATGGACGCTCATACGTTAATTCATGAAACTGGCCATGGCTTAGGCTTAAAAGACTATTATGATACAAGTTATTCTGGTAAGAGCCCTTGTGGTGGTGTCGATATGATGGATAATAACGTAGGTGATCAATGTTCATATTCAAAAGCATTACTTGGATGGGTTGACCCAATCGTGGTTACAAATCCAACTGAAGTTACCGTTAAATCGTTCACTGAAACAGGTGACTGTATTATGGTTCCATATCGTGGCTTTTTCAAAGATCACACTGAATATGGCAACTCATTCTACAACGAATATTTAATGATTGAATTATATACTCCAACCGGACTTAATGAAGCCGATGCTAAGCATCAATATGCAGGTAGTTATCCTCAATGTCCAACTATACCTGGTGTAAAGATTTATCACATCGATAGTCGTTTAGGTACATTCCAATATAATGGTGGTTGGCAATTTGTTGATTATACTGACAAGATTGTTGGAACAAGTAGCCTAGGAAAAGTAGATACTGCCACAACTAACACAGCAACTGCTCGAATTGACGATGCTTGGTTAATTAATTATTTACCAAGAAGTTCTGAAACAATTGTTACCCTTGTTTCGGATGAAACTCTCTTCCAAGAAGGTGATTCATTTAACAATGGTGAAAACTATGCCGATTTCACAATGAATGAAAAGACTGGTGAAAATAAAGACGAAGAAATTTCCTTAGGTTATAAAATCACCATCAAATCATTAAGTGCTCAAAGTGCAACAATTGAATTTGCTTACGCTAAATAATTAAAGAGTTAATTTAAAGAAGAATAGACCATGTCTAGACTTAGATATGGTCTTTTTCTTTTTATCATTTATATTTATAATAAGTTGATTTATGAAGAAGTTTACAAATTTATTTATTTCCTATTTATCATTAGTGTTACTCATAACTAGTTGTGCTTCCACAGACATTTATTTTGATAGATATACTTATGATGTCATTAATAATGATACGTATGAAAGTTTTGATGACGGAAGCGCATCTAAATCATCTTCATATTCACCACTCACTTATCTTAATAATAACAATGTAACTGAATCAATAAGTGACTTTGATGAACTTTATCGTAGCCAAAATTATCTTCACAAAATTAATTCTACTGGTAACTCAAAGATACTTGTCGTTCCTGTTGATTTTACTGACTATAGTTGTGACAATCTATCTCATGGTTGCACTTTAGGTAGAACATTGATACAAAATGCATTCTTTGGAAAAAGTAAAACCAACCAATATGAATCAGTTGCTTCTTATTTTGATAAATCAAGTTATGGCAAATTAAAAATAGATGGTAAAGTAACAGATTGGTTTAGGCCGACTGTGACATACGCTGATTTACTCGACAAAAATACACCGAAGTCAGTTGTCCTTCAAATTTATAATCAAGCGTTGACTTGGTATCAAAATAAATATGGGGATTTATCTTCTTATTACATTAATGGAGATAAAAACCTTGGACTACCTATATATTTTATTTATAGCGCTCCAGCGGACCTATCTGAAAATGGTCCGTCTACTTCTTTATGGGCTTACACATTTAATAGTGATTCATTAGTTAGTTGGACTTCATATTCAATGCTAAATATCGATGCATATAATAAACCTGATTCTCATACACTAATACACGAAACTGGGCATTTATTGGGTTTAAATGATTATTACGCTACGAATGGCAATTATTCTCCAACTGGGCGTATTGATATGATGGATTATTCTCTTGGAGATGAAACAGGATTATCAAAAATGCTTTTAAACTGGACTAGACCAGTTCATGTTTATGGCTCTACAACATATACGATTCATCCATTTTCTAAGACGGGTGATCTTATACTTTTAAATAACAATTGGAACAAATCTCAAATGGATGAATATCTTCTTTTAGAATATTACACTCCTGATGAACTAAATGAGATTGATGCAAAATCGAATAATAGTGAAACTAAACTTCCTTCAAATAGAGGGCTTAAAGTATATCATGTTGATGCACGTGCAGCTTTCTTTCAAAATAAAATAAAACCTGTCGGCTATGTCAGTGATGGTAAATATAATAAAAACAATTATCGAGTTGGTATCGTTCATTCTAATTCTATTTCTAGTGGAAATGAATTCACTAAATATCCTTTATATCAATTATTAGAAAAAAATGGTGATAACACATTTTTAAATGGTGGTATCGCTACTGATGAAACACTTTTCCATGAAGGAGATAGTTTTGGAATCAATACATTTATTGACTATAAATTCCATAATGGTGAATCTCTAGGGATTTCGTTTAAAGTTGATTCAATGACTAAAGATTCAGTGACAATCTCCTTTAATATGAAATAATATGACACACCCGGTAATGTGTGTATATATAATCTTTATAAATATTATTTAAATATTTTGTTGACATGTATATTTTTCTTTTATATTATCTTTAAGCGTGCATTTTGACCCCATTGGGTCTATTAATATGAAAATTAGTAGATACACGGGGTATTGTGTGCATATCAGAAACATTGAAAGGAGGACAATCAATGCCAACGATTAATCAATTAGTTAAACAAGGTCGTTCAAAAGGTGTTAAGAAATCCAAAGCCCCTGCATTAGGAAAACGCTGGAATTCTTTAAGATCTAGAGAAACGAACCAAAATTCATCACAAAAAAGAGGCGTTTGCACTCGTGTGGGTACTATGACCCCTAAGAAACCAAACTCTGCTCTTCGTAAATACGCTCGTGTTAGATTATCAAATGGATATGAAGTCACAGCCTATATTGGTGGTGAAGGACATAACTTACAAGAACACTCAACCGTCATCATTCGTGGTGGACGTGTTAAAGATTTACCAGGTGTTCGTTATCACATTGTTCGTGGTACTCTTGACTGTGCAGGTATTGAAGCAAGACGTCAAGGACGTTCTTTATACGGCACCAAGAAACCAAAAGAAGCAAAATAATAACGAAAAGAAATTTTTAGAAAGGAGATTACAATATGCCACGTAAAGGTAATGTTGCAAAACGTGAAGTCTTACCAGATCCAATTTACAACTCAAAATTAGTCACACGTTTAATTAACCGTATTATGGTTGATGGTAAAAGAGGAACTGCTCAAGGCATTCTTTATAACGCTTTCAAGAAAATTGAAAAACAAACTGGTAAACCAGCAATGGACGTCTTTGCAACCGCAATTAATAATATTATGCCAGAAGTCGAACTTAAAGTTCGTCGTATTGGCGCAGCTAACTACCAAGTTCCTGTTGAAGTTTCAATGGAACGTAAAACAACACTTGGTCTACGTTGGTTAGTCACCTATGCCAGACTCAGAAACGAAAAATCAATGGAAGATAAACTCGCCAATGAAATTATCGATGCAGCTAATGGCACTGGTGCCTCAGTTAAGAAAAGAGAGGATACGCATAAGATGGCCGAAGCCAATAAAGCGTATGCTCACTATAGATGGTAGGAGAAGTTTATGGCACGTGAATTTGATTTAGCTCACACCCGTAACATCGGCATCATGGCTCACATTGATGCTGGAAAAACTACTACTACTGAAAGAATTCTTTATTTTACTGGTAAAATCCACAAAATTGGTGAAGTACATGAAGGTGCTGCCACCATGGACTGGATGGAACAAGAACAAGAAAGAGGTATTACTATTACCTCAGCTGCTACCACAGCATTTTGGAAAGGTAATAGAATTAACATCATAGACACTCCAGGGCACGTCGACTTCACGGTTGAAGTTGAACGTTCACTCCGTGTTCTTGATGGTGCTGTTACAGTTCTCGATGGTAAAAATGGTGTCGAACCTCAAACTGAGACAGTTTGGAGACAAGGTAGTAAATACGGTGTTCCAAGAATCGTATTTGTTAACAAATTAGACGCTATCGGAGCAGACTTTGATATGTGCGTTGCTTCTCTTCATGAAAGACTAGCCGCTAATGCTGAAGCTGTCCAATATCCAATCGGTCGTGAATCCGGATTTAATGGTGTTATCGATATCATTGAAAGAAAAGCCTGGATGTATTCATCAGATAAGGATGAGGCTCCAACAGAAGCACCTATTCCAGAAGATTATAAAGATAAAGTTGAAGAACTTCGTGCAAAACTTCTTGAAGCATTAGCAGCATTTGATGATGATCTAATGATGCTTGTTTTAGATGGACAAGATGTTCCAACTGATATGATTAATAACACTATTCGTAAAGCTGTTTTAACTGGTAATTTCCATCCAGTGTTTTGCGGAAGTGCTTATAAAAATAAAGGTATTCAATTACTCCTTGATGGGGTAGTTGCCTATCTTCCAAGTCCACTAGATATTCCACACGCTATTGGCGAAGACGAAAACGGCAATGAAGTCACCTGTGAACCAGATGATAAAGCTCCACTTGCTGCTCTTGCCTTTAAAATCGCTACTGACCCATTTATTGGTCGATTAGCCTACGTTCGTGTTTATAGTGGAACATTAACAAGTGGTTCTTATGTCCTCAATTCCACTAAAGGAGTTAAAGAAAGAATTGCACGTGTTGTTCTTATGCACTCAAATCACCGTGAAGAAGTTGAAGCTCTTCATGCTGGTGATATTGGTGCAGTCGTCGGTTTAAAAAATACTACTACTGGTGATACACTTTGCGATGAAAAACATGAAATTATTCTCGAAAAGATGGAATTCCCAGAACCAGTTATTGAAGAAGCCGTTGAACCAAAATCAAAAGCTGACCAAGAAAAGATGGGTATTGCTTTACAAAAACTTGCTGAAGAAGACCCAACATTCAAGGTTCATACTAATGCTGAGACTGGACAAACGATTATTGCTGGTGTTGGTGAACTTCATCTCGACATCATCGTCGATCGTATGAGAAGAGAATTCAATGTCCAAGTCAATGTTGGTGCCCCACAAGTTGGCTATCGCGAAACTATTCGCCAAGCCGCTGAATGTGAAGGTAAATACATCAAACAATCAGGTGGACGTGGTCAATATGGTCACGTATGGATTCGTTTTGAACCTAATGAAGGCAAAGGCTTCGAGTTTGTCGACGCTGTTGTCGGAGGTAGTGTCCCAAGAGAATACATTCGTCCAACCCAAGATGGTCTAGAAGATGCTCTTAATAGAGGTCTTATAGCGGGTTATCCTGTCATCGATATCAAAGCAACATTATTTGATGGATCTAGCCATGATGTCGACTCATCTGAAGCTGCTTATAAAATCGCTGCTTCAATGGCACTTAAAGAAGCTGCCAAAAAGTGTAATCCAGTTATTCTTGAACCAATTATGAAGATTGAAGTCACTGTACCAGAACAATATTATGGTGATGTTATTGGTGACATCTCTCGTCGTAGAGGTAATATGACTGGTGAAACACAAAGAGGCAATGCTAAGATTGTTGAAGCAGAAGTACCACTAGCGGAAATGTTTGGTTACGTTACAGACTTACGTAGCTTTACACAAGGACGTGGTAACTACACCATGCAATTCAGCCATTACGGCGAATGCCCAAGATTTGTTCAAGAGGAAATTATTAAGAAATCCGGAATGTCAAATCGTTAATCAAGATAACACTTAAGTGTTGATTTTGAAATAGACTTGCTATATTATGAAATCGTTGAATTTTTAAACGATTAGCTTAAGGAGGAAATTCAAATTATGGCAAAAGCAAAATTTGATAGAAGCAAACCACACTTAAACGTTGGTACTATCGGACACGTTGACCATGGTAAAACAACTTTAACTGCTGCTATCACAAAATACCTTGCAACTAAAGGTGGAGCTGTGGCTAAAGCATACGATGAAATCGATGCTGC
Organism: Oscillospiraceae bacterium; assembly: GCA_963644615.1. GTDB lineage: Bacteria > Bacillota_I > Bacilli_A > RFN20 > CAG-826 > Fiminaster. The sequence continues at coordinate 2,707 of CAVIPP010000007.1, read as the reverse complement.
TCCAGAAGAAAAAGCCCGTGGTATTACAATTAATACTGCACACATCGAATACGAAACTGACAAACGTCACTATGCACACGTTGACTGCCCAGGGCACGCTGACTATGTTAAAAACATGATTACCGGTGCTGCTCAAATGGATGGTGCTATCCTTGTTGTTGCTGCTACCGATGGCGTTATGCCACAAACACGTGAACACATTCTTCTTGCTCGTCAAGTTGGTGTTCCATACATTGTTGTATTCTTAAACAAGACTGACCTTGTTGATGACCCAGAACTTATCGACTTAGTCGAAATGGATGTCCGTGATCTTCTTAATTCTTACGGATTCCCAGGCGATGATGTTCCAGTCATTCGTGGTTCTGCAAAATTAGCTCTTGATGGCGATGCAGAAGCACAAAAAGCTATCCAAGAACTTATGGATGCTGTTGATAGCTATATTCCACTTCCAACTCACGATAAAGATAAACCATTCCTTCTTCCAATCGAAGACGTTATGACTATTTCAGGTCGTGGTACAGTTGTTACTGGTAGAGTTGAACGTGGTGTTGTTAAACTAAACGATGAAGTTGAAATCGTTGGTATTAAACCAACTCAAAAATCTGTCGTCACTGGTCTTGAAATGTTCCGTAAAACTCTTGATTATGCTGAACCTGGAGATAACGTTGGTGTTCTTCTTCGTGGTATCAACCGTGATCAAGTCGTTCGTGGCCAAGTTCTTGCCAAACCAGGCAGTGTTACCCCACATACCAAATTCACCGCTAGTGTATACGTTTTAAAGAAAGAAGAAGGCGGACGTCATACAGCTTTCTTAAGCAATTATCGTCCACAATTCTATTTCCACACAACTGATATTACTGGTGTTATTACTCTTCCAGCTGGTGTTGAAATGGTTATGCCAGGTGATAACGTTGAACTTACTGTTGAACTTATTCACCCAGTTGCTATTGAAAAAGGTACAAAATTCTCCATCCGTGAAGGTGGTCGTACCGTTGGATCTGGTTCTGTTACCGAAATCCTTAAATAATAGCTTTACTAAATTAAATAGCGCAACTTCGGTTGCGCTTTTTTTTGTTGTATTAAAAATTATTCAATATTAAAATTGAATACGCGCTATGAAAGCAAAAAGATTTTTTAAATTAAGTGCTCTAACTTTATTAATAACTTTATTAGGTGTTCCTTCATTATCTAATATTGATTGTTCGTTCTTTGAAAAAGAAGTTAAGGCATCTACTAGTGAGATAACTTCATATTATAGTGGAACAAATAATTTAAGTGGCGAAGCTCTTTTAAATAAATTAAATAAAATTATCAATAATGGATTTAAATCAGTTGGATATGATGGTCTATTTGAAGCATATAAATATACCGATGTAAAAGACGATGGCTATTTAAATGACATTTACTCAAACACGACTAAATATAGAGTTGGAACAAGTCGATGTGGAAATTATAAAAAAGAAGGAGATTGTTGGAATAGAGAGCACTCCATCCCAAATAGTTGGTGGGGTGGAGGTAAACAACCACAATATTCTGATATTTTTGTTCTTTATCCAAGCGATGGATATGTAAATAATAGAAGAAGTAATTATCCGCTTGGTGAAGTTTCAAGCGTATCGTATTCTTCAAATAACTATTTTTCAAAACTTGGTAGTTCTTCTATTAGTGGTGCTGGAAGTGTTGTTTTTGAACCTAATAATCAATATAAAGGTGATTTAGCTAGAACATATTTTTATGCATTAACAAAATATGATGCTTATAGTTGGACTAGTGGAAACGGTAATTATGTGTTTAGTGGTTCTAAAAGTCAAAATTATGGTTTTACCAAATACGCTTTGGATTTATTTTTAAAATGGCATCAACTTGACCCTGTTGATGATTGGGAAAGACATCGTAATGAAGGAGCCTATTCTCAACAATATAATCGTAATCCATTTATCGATCATCCTGAATGGGTAAATGCAATTTGGGGTGGAGAATATATTGATGAGAAAATTGAAAGTATTTCCATCAGCGGTTCTTCTGAAATGTTTGTTAATAATAGTATCTCATTAGCTGCAGAAGTATTGCCTAAGAGCGCTCCTCAGGATGTAATTTGGTCATCGTCAAACGAGGATATTGCTACTGTTTCTAATAATGGTGTAGTTTCTTCTTATAACGTTGGTGAGGTTATTATAACAGCGACAAGTAAATATGATAATTCAAAAAAGGCAACAAAACTCATCCATGTTATTAATCCTACTCCAACTGATGTAGATGATATTTACGTAAATATTTTTCAAAATAAGATTACTATTGGTGGTGAAACTAGAATTAGTGTCACCTTCTCACCAAATAATGTATATCCTACTCCAACTTTATATTTTGAATCTTTGAATAAGAATATTGCCACAGTTGATAATAATGGGCTCGTTAAAGGCATTAGTGAAGGCCAAACATCAATAATAGTGTCCGCTAAACAAGACGGAGAGCTAAAAGCATCTAAAACGATAAATGTTAGTGTTATCAAAGATAGTGTTATTAGCTCTAATACCTATAAAAAAGTTAAAGATAATAGTGCTTTATCTTCCGGTAATTATTTAATTGTAAATGAAAATAAATCTATAATTTACAATAGCAGTGTCGATTCTGATAAGTCAGTTAATAAGGTTCAAATCAATAATGAAACAATCGTTTTAAGTGAAGACATATCCAAATCTTATGTAAC
>CAVIPP010000006.1:0-31134 GCA_963644615.1 Oscillospiraceae bacterium | reverse complement strand
AGATATTCCATTATTTTTCTTCATCAAAAGATTCAAATTTTAAATGAATATGTTTGTTTTCATTTTTGCCAGCAATTGCAATAACTTCTCTTAATGCGTTTGCGACATTCCCTTTTTTACCAATTAAACGAGCTGTATCTTCGTTTTCGGCAACAATTAAAATAGTTAAATCTTTTTCGTCGTCATTAATTAAACGAACCATGACGGCTTCGGGATTAATTAAGAATGGATCGACAATAGTATGTATTATCTTTTCGTAATCCATTATTTTGTTTCCTTTTTGCTATTAACGTATTTTGCCATGATTCCTTTTTTAGTAAATAAAGTACGAATAGAATCAGATGGTGTAGCGCCATTTTTTAACCATTTTAATGCGAGTTCTTCGTTGATATCGGCTTTTTCTTCACCTAAGGCTGGATCAAAATAACCGATTTGTTCGATGTAACGGCCATCTCTAGCAAATCTAGAATCTGCAACAACAACTCTATAAATTGCTGTTTTGTGGCGACCAATTCTTGTAAGTCTAATTTTTACTGACATGTTTATGTTCTCCTTTTTTAGCGAGATAATCATATTCTTCAACATAATGTCTGTCAAGTATTTTTACTTAACATTATATATCTTCCTAATTTTTGCAAGTCGTTTTGATTGTTATTTTTATTTATTTATTAAATAATAGATATATTAATTTTTCGGAGGTCAAAATATATGTATCGTAAAAACGCATGGAACAAATACAAAGATAAAAAAGAAATCTTTGATTTCGCAGAAGGTTATAAAGAATTTATTTCTTTTGGTAAAACCGAAAGGCTTGTCGTTAAAGAAAGCATTTGTTTGTTAGAAGATAAAGGCTTTAAAAATGGAGATTTAGTTAAAAGCGCTAAAGCGGGGGACAAGCTCTATTTTGTAAATAAAAACAAAAATATTTGTGCTTTTATAATTGGAAATAAGCCACTTGTTGATGGTTTAAGAATATTAGGAGCCCACATCGACTCACCTCGACTCGATTTAAAGGAACATCCTATTTATGAAGATAATGGCTTTGTTCTTGGTGACACTCATTACTATGGTGGAGTTAAAAAATATCAATGGGTCACCATTCCTCTCGCCCTTCATGGTGTCGTCATTAAAGAAAATGGTGAAAAAGTTGATATTAATATTGGTGAAGAAGCTAATGATCCAGTCGTTGGTATTACTGACTTATTAATTCACTTATCTGCTGACCAAATGCAAAAAACTGGTGCGAAAGTTATTGAAGGCGAAGCACTTGATATATCCTTAGGTAGCATTCCATTAAGCGAAGAAGGCACCGAACAAGTAAAAGCCAATGTCTTAAAACTTTTAAACGATAAATATGGCATCAGCGAAGAAGACTTCATTTCAGCAGAAATTGAGGTTGTTCCTGCTGGTAAAGCTCGTGACTATGGACTAGATAGAAGCATGGTTGCAGGTTATGGCCACGATGATAGAAGCTGTGCGTACACCTCATTAATGGCACTTCTTGATACAAATTCAGTCGAAAATACTGCTTGTTGCATTTTGGTAGATAAGGAAGAAATCGGTAGTGTAGGCGCGACTGGTGCAGAATCTTTGTTCTTTGAAAACACGATTGCTAAACTTGCAAATCTTCTTGGAGAAAAAGACCCACTTTATCTTGCTCGCATCGCTCTTGAAAATTCCAAAATGTTATCAAGCGATGTCTCTGCAGGATTCGATCCACTATATGCGAGTGTAAACGATCCAAAAAATGCTGCATATTTTGGTCAAGGTTTAGTTTTTAACAAATATACAGGCGCTCGTGGAAAATCTGGTAGTAACGACGCTAACCCAGAATATTATGCTTGGATTAGAAAAACGATGGATGACGCTAATGTCAATTGGCAAAATGCTGAACTTGGTAAAGTTGATCAAGGTGGCGGTGGAACTATCGCTTATATCCTTGGTAATTACAATATGAACGTTATTGATGCAGGTATTCCTGTTCATAATATGCATGCTCCAATGGAAATTGTTTCAAAAGTTGATGTCTATGAAGCGTATTTAGGATATAAAGCTTTCCTAGTCGCTAAGAATTAAAACTTTGTTTCAACTTACCTAGAAAACTTCACATCATAGTTGCTTAATGTGTCAACTTTTGTTAATATCTTTTTTGCGTGTTTTAAAAACACGATGCTGACGTCCCGCTTTCACGTCATGATATGAACGTCATAAGAACATCTTGTATAGAAGGAGGTAATGACAATGAATACTAATATTGTTAACGAAATTACTGCTCGTCAAATCAAGAATGATACTCCTGATTTTTCTAGTGGTGATACAGTTAAGGTTTTCGTGAGAATTATCGAAAACAAAAAAGAACGTCTTCAAGTCTTCCAAGGCGTCGTTATGCAACGTCGTGGCTCTGGTGTCAGTGAAACCTTCACCGTTAGAAAAATTTCTTCAGGTGTTGGTGTCGAAAGAACTTTCCCAATTAATTCCCCAGCAATCGCAAAGATTGAAGTGGTAAAAAGAGGTAAAGTCCGTCGTAGTAGAATTAATTACTTACGTAATCGTTCTGGAAAAGCTGCCCGTATTAAAGAAATTCTTTAATGTAAATACAAAAATGACAATTAACTCGCGTTTTGCGAGTTTTTTGTTTGTTTGATTATCGAAATAGTTATTAGCCTATGGCTCAGTTGTATTTCATCACTTGCGCGCTTATAATATTTTTGATGGAAAAACAGACTCTCCAAACTGAAAAAAATAATATTAAAAAAATCTTAAAACCAATTATTTATACAATTCTTGGAATTTTAGTTGCAGCCTGTCTAGTTATTTCAATTTGCACAATTTATCACAACAATAGATACGTTAAATTTTGGGTAAATGGTCAATCAATGTATCCGACATTAAATAAAGACGCAAAATATGAAGACGGAACCTTAATTGGTGAACATCGTAATGGTGATGTTAAAAACAATTATGATGTTGATTATGGCTTTATGGATACAAAAAAAGAAACTCTCAACGACCTAAAAAGATTTGACATAATTGTTTGCCGATATGAAACAAATAGTTCTGAAGTTGTTAAAAGAATAATTGCTTTACCTGGAGAAACATTTTATTTATCAGTTGGCACTATTGGAAGTAGTGATAATGGAAATTTATATGTTAGGACCTCTCCTAAAACTGAATTCACTCTTGTTGAGCAACCTATTGATAGTGAAATAGTTCATGGTGGTAAATATGATTTTATTTCTAAATACAGTAATTCTGAAACTGGTTACACCTTAAAAGAAGACGAATATTTTGTGATGGGTGACAACCGTTATCAAGGTAATTCTAGTGATAGTAGACAGCGTAATGAAGGTGTTAAAAAAGAAAACATTGATGGCAAAGTCATTGGATTAGAAGCAAAATGCAAGATTATTTACGATGAAAATACTCAAAACTATAAACCTACTCAAGTTCATCACTTCTTCCCATTGAGGTTTTTATAATGTCGAAAAATATTCATTGGTTTCCAGGGCATATGAAAAAGGCTCAAAATGAAGTTGAGGCCAAACTTAAACTTGTAGACGTAGTCATTGAATTGCTTGATTCTCGTATCCCTTTTAGTTCAAGAAACGACTATCTTTTTAATTTGACTAAAAATAAAGAAAGATTAGTCGTATTAACTAAGGCCGATCTTGCTGACCCTTTTATTACTCAAAAATGGATTAATTTTTTTAAAGAAAGTGGCTTTAAAGCAATTTTTGCCAATCTAAATAATCCTAAAGATATTAAAAAAATTATTGCTGAAGCAGAAAAATGTGGAACCAAAAAACATGAAAAAGAAATATCTAGAGGATTAAAACCTTCTCCAGTAAGAGCAATGATTATTGGCATTCCTAATGTCGGTAAATCAACCTTAATTAATAAAATCGCTAATCGAAAAGCCGCTAGTGTGGAAAACAAACCTGGACATACTCGCTGTCAACAATGGATAAAAGTATCTAATAAATTTGAATTACTCGATACGCCAGGTATATTAGAATCTTCATATGAGCTAAAAGAAAAAGCCATTAATCTAGCGCTTGTTGGTTCGATAAATCAAAATATTCTTCCTCTTAATGAATTATCTAATTATTTGCTAGATTTTCTCAAAGGCAATTATTTAGATGAACTCACTAATCGTTATAGTCTTAATAATCTTGATAATAATGCATTTATTTTAGAGGAAATTGCTAAGAATAGAGGATTACTTCAAAAAGGATGTTTAGACACTCAAAAAGCCGAAATTCTCCTTTTGAACGAATTTAAGAATGGAGTTATTGGAAAATGCACTCTGGAAATAAATCCGAGAAATATTTAGATTATCAAGAACAATTTTATAATGATGACATTAATTTAATTGTTGGAATAGATGAAGCTGGTAGAGGTCCACTTGCCGGTCCAGTTGTGGCTGCAGCTGTCATTTTCGCGCGCACGTATAATAATAAAGATATAAACGACTCTAAAAAACTTAGTGAAAAGAAAAGAGAAGAGTTATTTGAAACTATTAAAAATGATGCATTAGCGATAGGTGTTGGAATCGTGGACGCACCTACTATTGATAAGATAAACATCTATGAAGCCACTAAAGCAGCAATGAAAGAAGCGATTAGTAATCTAAATTATAAATTTGATTTAATTCTAACTGACGCTATGCCATTAAAAGATGTTGGTGCTCCTGTGATTGATATTGTTAAAGGAGACGCTAAGGCACTTCCAATTGCAGCAGCCAGTATAATTGCAAAAGTAACTCGAGACCACATTATGAATGATTTAGCGATGAAATATCCTCAATATGGTTTTGATAAACATAAAGGTTATGGCACTAAAACGCATCTAGAAGCATTAGACAAATATGGCCCAATAAAAAATATTCATCGCTATTCATATAAACCTGTCTATAATTCAACTATTAAACAAATGAATCTGTTTGAGGATAAATAATTCACTAGCTCGCTAGTGTTTTTATTTTAAGTATAAAAAGTGAATGTTTTTTAATTTTTTCACCCAATTAGATATTAGAGGAGAAAAAAATGGAAGCACGAAATATACTTATTTATCTATCACTTATTCATAACGGCAATTGGGATAACATCTATCAAGATATTGTTGATAAAAGGTGTGATTTTAATGAGCAAGACGCTCTTAACATAATTAAAAAAATTCCTTACAAGGCATTAACGCTATTAGACGATAATTATCCATCATATTTAAAGGAATGTTATAAACCACCTTTTGTTTTATTTTATTATGGAGATATATCTTTATTGACTGATGAGTATAAGAGAATTTCGGTCGTAGGTTCTCGACAATGTAGTGATTATGGAATTAAAGCAACAAGTAGCATTGTTGCTCCATTAGCGAAAGACTATGTTATTGTTTCTGGACTTGCTAAAGGAATTGATGCAGTTTCTCATGAATGTGCAATTAATAATGGTGGAAAAACAATAGCAATACTTGGTTGTGGAATTGATAAATGTTATCCAATTGAGAATATGAACTTATATAAAAATATTAAGGAAAATCATTTATTAATTAGTGAATATCCGGGTGATTCAGTTGTTGAAGTAACTCAATTTCCTTTTAGAAACAGGCTTATCGCTCAATTTTCTAGATGCTTAATTGTCACTGAAGCTAAACTACATTCTGGAACATCAATTACTGTTGGCTATGCCTTAAAAGGAGGAGCTGAAATCTGCTGCGTTCCATATCATATAGATGAAGAATCGCTTTGTAATAAACTTATATCTGAAGGTGCAACATTAGTTCAAAGCGCTAAAGATGTCATTAATCAATTTGAGACTTTCGTAAAATAATTTTTAAAATATTTAAAGAACTATTCTTTAATAATTAATGGGTTAATGATTGCATTTGACAAGTCTGAAAATGACAACTATATTATCTAGCGAAAAAAATATGAAATTAGTCGTTGTCGAGTCTCCAAATAAATGTGATACAATATCTCACTACCTTGGTAGTGGCTATAAAGTAGTGGCATCTAAAGGTCACTTATGTGACCTTTCTAAGAAAGGCAAAGGCGGATTTGGAATTGACCCAGATCATGAATTCAAGGCTAAATACGAAATTGATTCATCTAAATATAAAATTGTTAATGAACTAAGAAAACTTGCAAAGGAAAGTGATGAAGTAATACTCGCAACCGACCCTGATCGTGAAGGTGAAGCTATCGCTTGGCATATAGCGCAAATTTTAGGTTTAGATATTAATAAAACCAAAAGACTAGAATTTCACGAAATTACTCGTGATTCTATTAAAGAGGCTATCGCCCATCCTCGCCATATTGATATGAATTTAGTTGCTAGCCAAGAGTCGAGAAGAATAATCGACCGTGTCATCGGCTTTAAGCTTTCTAATATCATGCAAAAAAAGATTAATTCCCGTTCTGCGGGTAGAGTTCAATCTGCGACATTAAAATTAATATGTGACCATGAAACAGAAATTGAAAAATTTGTCCCTCAGGAATATTGGAATCTTTCAATTGAAATCAACGAAAATAAACAAAATATAAAAGCTGATTTTGTTGCTTTAGATGGGAAAAAATACGAAATTACAAATAAGCAAGAAAATGAATATGTCCTTAATAAACTCGAGAAGCAAGTAAAGGTAATTGACGTCAAAAAGAACATACGTATTAAAGAATCTAAGCCACCATTTACTACTTCAACCCTTCAGCAAGAAGCTTTTAATGCCTATGGATTTTCCACTCAAAGGACTTCTCAACTAGCGCAAGAACTCTATGAAGGTATTTCGATTAATGGTGAGCATGTTGGCTTAATCACTTACATTAGAACTGACTCTACTAGACTTAGTGACTATTTTATAAATAACGCTCAAACGTTTATCGCTTCGAAATATGGCGATGAATATTGTGGAAGTGTTAAAAAGAGTAAAAAGAATGAGAATATACAAGACGCTCATGAAGCAATTCGTCCAACTTCATTATTCCGTTTTCCTGATCAAATAAGGCAATTTTTCCCTCGACAGGACTTATATAAACTTTATAAACTCATTTATCAAAGAGCACTCTCTTCGCTTATGAGTGCTAAAAAAGAAGAAGTTACAACAGTTTTATTTGCCTGTAATGGTCTAACTTTTAAAGCCGAAGGAATTAAAATCTTGTTTGACGGTTATTCAAAAGTCTATCACTCTGCTGATGAAAATAATGAATGTGCTTTCCCTGAATTCATCAAAAATAGAATTTTTAATATTTCAAAAATTAATAATGAACAAAATTTCACTAAACCACCTGCTCGATATTCAGAGGCCAAAGTTGTCAAATTAATGGAAGAAAAAGGAATTGGTAGACCTTCGACATACGCTGCGACAATTGCTACGCTGCAAAAACGTAAATACATTACATCTATCAAAGGTATTATTACTCCGACTGAACAAGGTCGAAAAACCAGTTTTGTACTAAACAAATATTTCCCTGATTTAGTTAATGTTGACTATACTGCAAATATGGAAAAAGATCTCGATCAAATTCAAGATGGAAGCAAGACTAGACTCGAAGTTTTAACTGATTTTTATTATCCGTTCTTAAAAGAAGCTGATGAAGGTAGTTCAAAGATGTACGCTGATGAAAAAATATTTGTCGGTCGAAAATGTCCGTTATGCGGTAATGAACTCGTCATTAAAAAAGGTCCATTTGGGGATTTCATCGGTTGTTCTAATTATCCAAATTGTAAATATAAAGAAATCGAAAATAATGAAGTTGAAGAAACTGGTGAAAAATGTCCAAAATGTGGTCGTCCACTCGTTTATCGCGTTAATAAGAAAAATAAAAATCGCCGATTTGTCGCTTGTAGTGGATTTCCAGAATGTGACTATATTAAAAGCGAAGATGAACAACCTAAATTTGTAAAAAAATGTCCAAAATGTGGAAGTGACATGGTTATCAAAAAATATAAAGGACGTTTGTTCGTGGGTTGTTCAAATTACCCAAAATGCACTTATAGTGAGCCAATACATCGTCACAGAGCAAAGAAGTAAACCTTAAGGCTTACTTTTTGTTATAATTTCATTATTAATATGAAAAGGGTCAATGTTATCGGTGGAGGATTAGCAGGATCAGAAGCCTGTTATTTTTTATTAAAAAAAGGATATGAGGTTCATTTATATGAGAAACGTCCTAAAGTGAATAGTCCCGCTCACGAAACTGATTTGTTTGGTGAACTGGTTTGTTCTAATTCTTTAAAGTCTAAATCTCTAGATAATGCTTGTGGACTTCTTAAAGAAGAAATTCGTTTGATGGATTCACTAATCATGAAAGCGGCACTTAGTTGTGAAGTTCCAAGTGGTAATGCTTTAAGTGTCGACCGCATTGAGTTTGCAAAATATATAACTAATACTCTTAAATCATTTCCAAATTTATTTATACATAATGAAGATGTTAATGAATTTTTAGAAGGTATTACTATAGTCGCAACTGGACCATTAACTAGTGACGGATTATGCAAAAAACTTTCAGAAATTATTGGTGTAGATAATTTATTTTTCTTCGATGCCAGCGCCCCGATTGTAAAGAAAGAATCTATTGATATGGATATTGCATATCGTAAATCTAGATATGACCAAGGTGATAATAGTTATATTAATTGTCCACTTTCAAAAGATGAATATGATAAATTTTATCACGAACTCATCAATGCTAAATTAGCGAAACTTCATGATTTCGATAAACATTATTTTGAGGGTTGTATGCCTATTGAAGCACTCGCTAAAAGAGGATATGAAACAATGCGATTTGGTCCACTTAAACCTAAAGGACTTCAAAATCTTGATCGACCAAAAGCTTATGCAGTTGTTCAATTAAGGCAAGATAACCTCGCTAACGATTTATATAACATCGTTGGATTTCAAACTAATCTTACATATGAAGAACAAAAAAGGGTGTTTAGACTTATCCCTGGCTTAGAGAATGCTCAATTTGTTCGTTATGGTCTAATGCATCGAAATACTTTTATTTGTTCTCCTATTGCCCTTAACGATAATCTCTCACTTAAGAATAAATCCAATGTGTTTATTGCTGGTCAACTTTCAGGTGTTGAAGGTTATGTTGAAAGTGCAGCCTTTGGCCTTTTAGCGGCTATTTTCGCATATCAAAAAATTGAAAATAAATCACAACAAATGCCACCAATCACTACAGTCGTGGGTTCTTTAAGAAATTACATTACTCACGCTGACCCTCATGGTTTTGCGCCTATGAATGCGAATTTTGGTATCGTCTATGGCGCTAATAAACATAACCATGAAGAAACTATTACTAATTCACTCGAAGATATAAAACTATACTGGAGTAAGATTAATGAATAACGTTATCGACGAATTTTTAAATCATCTGAAATTCGATTTGAATTATTCGGAAAAAACAATAATTGCTTATCATAGTGATATCGATGAATTTTCTGAATATTTATTTTTAAATCACCTCGAATATAAAGATGTGAACAAAGAAGTCATCCGTTCATACCTTTCTTTGCTTCTCGAGAAAAAACAAAACCCAAGAACATTATCTAGAAAATTATCTGCACTTCGACATTTTTATAATTATTTAGTTAATACTGATTATTTACTTTTTAATCCGTTTTTGTTTGTCTCTTCGCCGAAAAAAATGGTTCGTTATCCCCATGGTTTATATGTTGAACAAATTGAAACTTTGTTTCGAGAAAATATGGCTCGTAGTGATGAATTAAAATATCGAGATGAATGTATTATGGAATTACTTTATTCATCAGGAATTCGTGTCAATGAATTAGTTAACATAAAACTCATTGATGTTGATATAAGAAATCGCTCAATTAGAATATTGGCCAAAGGACGTAAAGAAAGAATTGTTCCTTTTGATAAATTAACCGCTAAAACGCTAGAAGATTATGTGAGCAATCATCGCGATAATTTGTATAGCAAAAGCAATGATTTTAAATCGATGGATTATTTATTTTTAAATAATAGAGGTCAAAAGTTAACCCCTAGAGGAGTTGAATATATTTTAAAAAATGTTGAGAAACAAACAGGCTTAAATTATGGTTTACACCCTCACATTTTCCGTCATTCTTTTGCAACTCACTTGCTTGAAAACGGTGCAGATTTAAGAGTCATTCAAGAACTACTTGGTCACGAATCGCTTAATACGACTCAAGTTTACACTCACGTAACTGAAAATAGTATGAAGCACCAATTCGAGGTTTCTCACCCAAGAGCTAAAAAGAAATAGATTTTCTATTTGTGTCTATACGCGTGCTTGTGTTATTATAATCACGCTGTTTTATTAAACAGACTTATTACACACATTAGGAATTCATCATCCTAGTCCCATGGCCACGGGGCCAAATATGGGGGATGGTGTTCGAACTAATGGAGGTAGAAACAAATGGAGGTTCATATAATGAACGAAGAAGAAAAGAAGGTTGAGACTACAGAAGTTGAAGTTGCTCCAACTACTGAAGAAGCTCAAGAAGTCATGGAAATGGTTATGCATGATCCAAACGCACCAATCATTACTATGAAAAAATTACTTGAAGGTGGTGTCCATTTTGGTCATCAAACAAGAAAATGGAATCCAAAGATGGGAAAATTCATCTATGGTGCCCGTAATGGTATTTACATTATCGACTTAGCAAAATCTGCTCAAAAAATTACTGAAGCATATGTTGCTTTAAAAAACATTGTCGACGCAAATGGTAAAGTCTTATTTGTTGGTATTAAACCACAATGCAAAGAAATTGTTGAAGAACAAGCATTACGTTCTGGCAGTTTCTATATCACTAATCGTTGGTTAGGTGGTACATTAACAAACTTTAAAACAATTCAAACCCGTATTCGTAGATTAAAAGATCTTGAATCTATGGAAATTGATGGAACATACGAACGTCTCCCTAAAAAAGAGGTCGCTCTACTTAAGAAAGAAAAAGATAAATTATTCAAGAACCTTGATGGTATTAAAGAAATGCGTAAGCTTCCAAATGCTGTCATTGTCGTCGATCCTCAAATTGAACATAACGCAGTTGCTGAGGCTCATAAGTTAGGTATTCCAGTATTTGGTATCGCTGACACAAATAGTGATCCAGATGTTCTCGATTACCCAATTCCAGCAAATGACGACGCCCTTCGCTCAGTTAAATTAGTCATGACTGTTTTAGCAGATGCTATCGTTGAATCGAAAGGCGGAATTACTGAAATTGCCTATACTAAAGACGAAGGTGACGAGGTCACAATGAAAGACGCTATTCGTCAAGCTGATAAAGAAAACGCTGAAAGACTTGCCGCTATTCGTAAAGCTCGTCAAGAAAGACAAGAAAGATTCGAGAGACTTCAAGCACAAAGAGAAGCAACTCGTAAAGCTAAAGAAGAAGGCAAAACCCCAACAAAAGAAACCGCTGTTAAAACTGAAAAGAAAGTTGAAGAAAAACCAGTAGAAGAAAAGAAAGCAGCTGACAAAAAAGAGGAGAAATAATTATGGCAAACATGATTGAACTCATCAAAGAACTTCGCGATCGTACTGGTGCAGGTATGATGGATTGCAAGCACGCTCTTGAAGAAACTAATCAAGATGTTGAAAAAGCCATCGACTGGTTACGTCAAAAAGGTATCGCAAAAGCTCAGGCAAAAGCATCTAGAATTGCTGCGGAAGGTCTTGCCGCTACTAAAGTAGATGGTAACGACGCCTGCATCGTTGAAGTTAACTGTGAAACAGACTTTGTTTCAAAAGGTGATAAATTCCATAAATTAGTTAATGATGTTCTAGACGTAACACTTAAAGAAAAACCAGGATGCATTAACTGTGCTCGTGAAGCAGTTGCCTCATTATTTACAGACGCTACTGTTTCCATGGGTGAAAAATTAGATTTCCGTCGTTTCGAATTAGTTAATAAGGCTGATAATCAATGCTTTGGTAGTTATGTCCATATGGGTGGTAAGATCGCTGTCTTAGTTGTCCTTGAAAAAGAAGATGCTGAACTTGCTAAAGGACTTGCAATGCATATCGCTGCAAATAATCCTAAGTTCACTTCTGAAAAAGATATTCCTGCTGACACAGTTGCTCACGAAAAATCAATTCAAGTTGAACTTATGAAACAAGACGAAAAACTTGCTAATAAGCCAACTGAAATGTTAGAAAAAATCGCTAACGCTAAGGTCCAAAAGGTCTTATCTGAATCGACATTATCTGCTCAAGTTTATCTTCTCGATGGTGAAAAGACAGTCGCTAATGTCCTTAAAGAAAAAGGAAATAACGTTGTCAAATTTATTCGTTATGCTGTCGGTGAAGGAATTGAGAAACGTCAAGATAATTTCGCTGAAGAAGTAATGAAAGAAATTAAATAATCGAAATGGAGTCTTGCAAAATGAAATATCAAAGAGTTCTTATCAAACTTTCTGGTGAAGCACTTTCCGGAGATAAAGGAAGTGGAATCATTGATAGCAAGGCTCTTTTATCTACTGCTAAAGTCATCGCTAGTATTGTTAAACAAGGCGTTGAAGTTTCTCTTGTCATCGGAGCGGGTAATATCGCTCGTGGTTCTATTTTTGAAAAAAGTGGAATCGATAGAATAAGTGGTGACAAGATGGGAATGCTTGGCACAGTTATTAATTCACTCGCCATGGAAGATGCTTTAAAGAAATTAGGTATTGATACAGTTGTGCTTTCTGCTGTTAGTATGCCTTCGTTTTTGGAAACCTACACTAAAGAGGCTGCTAATAAATATTTGAGTGAAAAGAAGGTTGTCATTTTTGCAGGTGGTACAGGTAAACCGTTCTTTACAACTGATACTTGTGCTACTCTTAGAGCAATAGAAACTTCTTCAGATGCCATATTAATGGCAAAGAATGGTGTCGATGGTATTTATGATGATGATCCTAGAATAAATAAGAACGCTAAAATGTTTAAAAATATTTCTTGTTCTACTATTATTCAAAAGGATTTAAAAGTCATGGATATCTCCGCAGTTAAATTACTTAAAAATCAAGATATAAATGTCTGTGTCTTCAATATGTCTAATCCAGAAAATTTCTTAAAAGTTATTAATGGTGAGGATATTGGTACTACAATAATAAAGGGGTAATTTATGGATGAAATTGTATTAGAAGCCAAAGAAAAAATGGCTAAAAGCGTTGAAAATTTTCGCTTAGAATTAACACAACTTCGTACTGGTAGAGCTTCTCCAGTGATGCTCGACCGTATTGAATGCGATTATTATGGAGATAAAATCGCCATCAATCAAATCTCTTCTATTTCAACACCAGAACCAAGACAACTTCTTATTAAACCTTATGACAAAGGTGATGTGAAGGCAATTGTCGCTGCGATTAATGCATCTAATTTAGGTATTAATCCAATTAATGATGGTGATTCGATTAGATTAATAATTCCACCATTAACTGAAGACACTCGCCGAGATTTAGTCAAAAAAGCTAAAACTTTGCTAGAAGAAAGTAAAATCGCTATTCGAAATATTAGAAGAGATTATATCGACTTTGTTAAAGATAGCGATGAAATGACTGATGACTATAAAAAACGTGTTCAAGATGACATTCAAAAAGTTGTAGATGAATCAATGAATAATCTTGAAGAGTTATTGTCTAGTAAAGAAAAAGATATAATGGCAATTTAACAAATTACTTAAATTTTTATAAGAGGGTATTGCCCTCTTTTCTTTTAGAATTTTGCTCAATAAGTATTTATATAGCGCCCATAAGCGTGTATAATATTTAAATATGTCAGACAATAAAATTTTAACTAAATCTTTAAATCATGTTGCTTTCATTATGGATGGTAATGGTCGATGGGCTCAAAAGAGAGGACTCCCTCGCTATTTAGGCCATAAAGAAGGATGTGAAAGAATCATAGATATTTATGAGATATGTAAGGAGTTTAATATACACGTTTGTTCTTTTTACGCTTTTTCAACGGAAAATTGGAATAGACCAAAAAGTGAAATAAACCATTTATTTTCTTATCTTGAACTTTTCTTTAAGCGAGAAATTAAGCATTTACTTAATGATGGCACTCGAGTTGTCATATCTGGAGATATTTCTCGATTACCTCTTAAGACACAAAAGACATGTATGAATGCTATTGATCTAACTAAAGATTGTCAAAATTTTGTCATGAACATCTGCTTAAATTATGGAAGTAGAGACGAAATTACAAAAGCCACTAAAGAAATCGCAACATTAGTTAAAAATAACGAATTGTCAATTGATGAAATTACGCCTCTATTAATATCAAATCATTTATACACAAAAGGACTTCCCGATGTTGATTTAATGATTCGTACAAGCGGTGAATATAGATTATCTAATTATTTACTTTGGCAAAATGCATATGCTGAATTTGTTTTTAGTGATGTTTATTGGCCAGATTTTAAGCGTGATGCATTTGTTGATTGTATAAAAGAATATTCTAATCGTAATCGTCGATTTGGAGGCTTACAAAATGAAGAATAAAAAAGTCATACCAATCGAAACAAACGAAATAACTCCTGAGATAAAAACCTCATTACGTACTCGTGTTATTACTGCGATAGTGATGGCGCTTGTTTTTGTTCCTTGTGTTCTAATAGGTTCTTGGGCTTATGCGATTCTTGGCTTTATTCTTGGTGGACTAGCAGCCTATGAATTAGTCCACGTCTCAAAACCTTCCAAGAGATTTAGAATACCTATTTACATAATGACTATCACTCTAGTGGAAAGTTATATTTTCTGGATTTTTATAAAAAATAATATTGTCTATCTTTGGTCTGAAAATGAATTTGATTCTATTTGGAGAATTTTTAATAACAATTTTA
The DNA here is from genome assembly GCA_963644615.1 of Oscillospiraceae bacterium. GTDB lineage: Bacteria > Bacillota_I > Bacilli_A > RFN20 > CAG-826 > Fiminaster. Next base: position 16,315 of record CAVIPP010000006.1, on the reverse strand, counting down.
ACAATATTGAAGTTTCTATTATTGCTTTAATTTCGACTGCTGCTGTTTATTTCTTATTTTCATTCCTTGATGATGACACAACGATTTTTAAGGTTGTCTATTATATTGCAATGTCGGTTATTATTGGCGTATGTTTTCAATCATTTATGTATCTAAGATATTCACCTTTTAGTGCATTCTCAAGTGATAAAGAACTTATTGAGAGTCCGTTATTTATCTATTTACAATCATCATTCTTATTAGTTTATGTAGTCTTAGGTATTATTTGTAATGATATCGGCGCTTATTTTGTCGGTATCTTATTTGGAAAACATAAGGTTAATCCTCGCATATCTCCTAAAAAGACATGGGAAGGTGTTGTTGGGGGGATTATTTTCTCACTAGCTATATCAATAACATTTGCGTTTGTTATGTCTGCTATAAATCACCCAATTTTCCCAGTGCTTGATTTATCCCATTGGTATTGGGTTATCTTATTATCGGTGTGTATGCCTCTTATTGGCGATATCGGTGATTTTGTTTTTAGCGCCATTAAGAGATATTTTGGCGTTAAAGATTATTCAAATATCTTTCCAGGACATGGTGGTGTCTTAGATAGATTGGATTCGTTACTATTTGGCGCTGCATTAGTTTCTATTTTCTTAGTAATGATTACTGGTGGATGGACGTTTGGAATTACAAATATCCCAAATAATAATATTGTTCAAATTGTTGGAAGCATTATTTAATTTATGAAAAAAATTTTGTTACTTGGCGCAAGTGGCTCAATAGGAAGACAAACATTAGATATTATTGAAGAATATCCTGATGAATTTTTATTAGTGGCTTTCTCGGTTGGTAAGCATACTGACGCAATTGATAAAATTCTAAAAAAACACAAAAAAGTCCAATACGTATATTTAATTGATGATAATTCAAAAGAAGAATTTGCTAGTAAATATCCAAATATTCATTTCTATACTAGTAGTGATGGACTTCCTAAATTTACAAGTGATGTTGAATTTGATATGTGTGTGAATGCTCTTGTTGGTATTGCTGGTCTTGAACCTTCTTTAATTGCGCTCAGTAAAGACAAAATACTTTGTTTAGCTAATAAAGAAGCTCTTGTAACTGGTGGTCACTTAATTAATAAACTTCTTGATGAAGGACACGGAAAACTTTATCCAATCGATTCAGAACATGTCGGTTTTACTAAATGTTTAGCTAAGGTTGATGATTTATCTAACATTGACCATTTTATTATTACCGCTAGTGGGGGAGCGCTCCGCAATGTTGATATTAATAAACTAAAAGATCAAAAAGCAAGCGATGCCCTTAAACATCCAACCTGGAAAATGGGTAATAAAATTACTATTGATTGTGCGACGATGATGAATAAAGGATTTGAACTTATTGAAGCATATTATTTATTTTCCTATCCTGCTGAAAAAATTGAGATTTTACTTCACGATGAATCGCTTGTGCACGCTATGATTAAAATGAGAAAAAAACAAATTATTGTCGATTATTCTAAACCTGATATGCATAACCCAATTAAATATGCTTTGTTTTTAGGCAATGCTTATGAAGAAGTGAGAGTTGTCTCATGTTTAGATGAACTTAAAGATTGCCATTTTCACGCCTTTAATCCAGAAAGATATCCTGCAGTTAGTCTCGCCCGTCGAGCTTTAATTGATGGCCCTTCTAGATTAGTAGCGCTGAATGCTGCTAACGAAGTAGCAGTCAATGCTTTCTTAGAAGATAAAATCGGTTATTTAGATATTGTTAAAATTGTTGAGAAAGCTGTTAAGAATACTCCGATCAACAAGAATCCTTCTTTAGAAGAAATTAAAGAAATCGATAAACAAACAAGAAATCTAGTTTGTGAGGTGATTAATAATGCTATCTCCTAATTCAGTTTGGGAATGGATATTAACCTTTCTTTTATTTGCTATCTCGTTAGCGGTTCTTATCATTATTCATGAACTTGGTCATTTTTCAATGGCTAAAGCATTCAATGTCTATTGTCAGGAATTTTCACTTGGCTTTGGGCCTGCCATATTTTCAAAAAAAGGCAAAGGTAAAGAGACATATTTTTCGCTTAGAGCAATTCCTTTTGGTGGATATGTTTCTATGTATGGTGAAGGCGAAGAAAATCCAGTTAGTGAAGATGGTACATTAATTCCTAAAGAAAGAAGTTTAGAAGGCATTGTGAGGTGGAAAAAAGCCATTATTTTAGTCGCGGGTATTGTCATGAACATTATTCTCGCCCTCACTTTATTTGCAATTTCTAATATTGCTTTCCCAGTTCAAAAGGCTAGTTCACAAATTAAAGTGGCTGAAAATTCTATCGCTATGAGTGCTGGACTTAAAGATTATGACAAAATCTCTTTTTATATTCCTGATGAATGTACTTCTAATGCCATATATGTTGGTTTTGATGAAAGTACATCTACTTATAAAAAATGTTTTTATATCATTGATAACGATATTGAAATTGATGGAAATCATTATTTTTTAACTTATTTACCTCAAGGAGCTAAAAACGACACAAATTTATCGAGTGTTTTGTCGTTATATCCAAGCGAAAATTCTTCATTTTCTAGTTATGAAAGTGATGTCACTAAAAAGATTACGCTTTTAAATTATGATGGTGAAATTCCTTCTTCATACATGCCTAATTCCCATGTATGTTTAGATATTAAACTAAATTATTATTCATATCTTGGCGAAGTCGATGACGAGAAAACATATGATACTAATTTAACATCAGTTACTTTAGCTCTTGAAAATTTAATTAAAGAAGGAACAGTAGATACCTATATTTGGAACGATGTCGGAATTGATATGCGTGTTGTTCAACACTGGCTACCTTTTAACGAAAGAATTCAAAATACATTTATAGATTTTGGATCTTCTTCAGTTGCAGTTTTTAAAGGCTTAGCTAGTTTATTTACTGGTGGAATAAAAAATATGTCAGGTGTTGTTGGGATAATGACCACAAGTGCCTCAATTTATTCTTCTTACACATTTTCAACTTATTTATATTTTTGGGGATTAATTTCAGTTAACTTAGCTATTTTTAATCTCCTACCATTCCCGGGATTAGATGGTTGGCAACTTCTTGTCACCGTAGTTGAAGGTGGAACAAATAAAGTGCTAAAAACTAGACGCAAACATCAAATCGAATCTAATAAAATTAGTAGTGATAATGAATATGTAGAATGGAAAATACCTTCAAAAGTTAAAACGATCGTGTCGTATATTGGTTTAGGTATCCTTTTCTTATTTATGATTGCTATCGTTGTTATGGATGTTCTTCGTCTAGTAGGAGTTATCTAACATGAATGCGAAGATGATGAGATTTCTTAATTCAATTAATATCAAAGATATTGATCGCTTTGATATGGATTTTGATCTTGTCAGCCGCAATCCTTTTATTAAAGAACAAATCGATATGATGATTGTTAAAGATAGTCCTTGGCAATATTGTTTGCTCGAAGAATTCTTAGAAGGACTAAATATAATTGGTTATCCATATACAATAAAATTCTTATATCGAAAATCTCCAACTATCTATGACGCAATTGCGCTTTATCACGATTGGTTTAGAAGCCATAACCGCTACCAAAGTAGTGTTGAGCCTACAAGTGGAATAGATTCTCTTATATTTGAATTTAATAACGAAAAAGAAAAAGAAGATTACGCTCTTACACTTAAAGATTTCAAAGATTTCTTAGAATTCTTAAATTACCATTTTGAAATTGTCTCTAGTGTTAAAGAAATTGCTAATGAACCTGTTAAGATAAGTGCTAAGCAGTTAGAAAAAATTTCTCAAAAAGTTGAGATTGCCAATAGAGAAATTATTGAAGAATCTAGTGAAGACGCTAATGAATCTTATTATAAAAACACAAATGACATTATCGAGGAAAATAAAGCTAAAGAACTAGATGAATTCAATAACGCTAATAAGAAAGAATTGAAAGAAAACCTTAAAAAAGTCAATAAAGAACTCAAAGAATATTCAACTCATAAAAAGTCAAATTCATGGCGAGATAAACTCCCATATAATATCATCGAAGATTTAGATAGTATTACCGAGACGACTGGTAATGTAAATATCACCGGTGAACTTTATGGTATCGATAAACCTAAAACGACTCGTGATGGTAAATCCTATCTCGTCTGTGGTATTGGTCAAAACGGAAAAGCAATCGGAATTAAAATTAGTGAAAACGATGAAATTTCAGGTGATGATATCGCAAGTTACAAGACGGGAATGTATGCGAATATAAAGGGATATGTTTCATTCGATAAATACACAAATCAACTCATCGTCAATGTTACAGAGCTTTTACTTTTACCTCCACCTCAACCTCGTAAAGATGAATATCCTGAAAAGAGAGTTGAACTCCATCTTCACACCAAGATGAGTGCAATGGACGCTGTTTCAACTATCGATCAATATTGTAAAATCGCTAAATCCATGGGCCATAAAGCCATCGCCGTTACTGATCACGGTGTTGTTCAAGCTTTCCCAGATGCTGAAATAGCCGGAAAAGCAAATGGAATCAAAATCATATATGGTTGTGAATTCTATATGGTCAATAATGACCTACCTTTTGCCCTTAATCCTAGTGATAAAATTTTAAATAAATCTAGATATGTTGTCTTCGACCTTGAAACGACAGGATTATCTACTAAATATGATCGTATAACTGAATTTGGCGCTGTAGTTTTTGATAATGGGCAAGTCGTACAATCTGTTGATATTTTAATTAATCCTGAGCACACTATTCCAATTTACATTCAAAATAAAACTCATTTAACTCCTGATATGCTCAAAGATAAACCTACCATTGAAGAGGTTATGCCACGAATCTTAGAAATTTTTAAAGATTCAATATTAGTTTCTCATAACATTACATTCGATGTTGGCTTTATTAATGAAGCACTTCGAAGAATGAATAAACCTCCACTTACCGAGCCAATGGTGGATACATTATCTTTATCTAGATACATGTTCCCATATAGTTCTAGACATAGTTTAGGTAGTCTATCTAGAAACCTTGGTATTGCCCTTTATAATGAGGACGAAGCTCACCGCGCTGATTACGACGCTCGTATTTTAAATGAAGTTTGGTTAGCGATGCTCAATAAACTCACTAAAGATAATTATTTAATGAAGCACTCTGAACTCGCTGAGATTAAGTCTACTAAAGAGATGCTCACACATATGAAAGGCATCCACTTAACTGCACTTGTTAAAAATAGACAAGGCTTAATTGATTTATATAAATTAATTTCTCTTTCTCACATTAACTATTTAGCGGATGTTCCAAAAACTCCAAAAGCCGAAATTGCTAAATACCGTGAAAATCTACTCATTGGTACAGCTTGTTTTAATGGTGAAATATTTGATGCTGCTAAAACTAAATCAAAACAAGATTTGCTTTCCTTAATGAAATTTTATGATTATGTTGAAATTCAACCTCCAGCAAATTATTCTCATCTACTTTATACAAACCAAGTTGAAAATGAAGAAGAAATAATTAAATATCTAAAAGATATAGTTGAAGCCGCTGATGAACTTCATATTCCAGTCGTGGTTACTGGAGACGTTCATTATGCAAATCCAGAAGATAAATTCACTAGAGATATTTTTATTGCTAATCTTGGGGTTGGTAAAAAGCCACACCCTCTTTCAGGTAATAAAGTTGGTCCAAATCCAGATCAACATTATCGCTCAACCAAAGAGATGATGGATATCTTTGTACCTATTTTTGGTCTTGAAAAAGCTAAAGAGATGGTTATCACTAATCCAAACAAACTCATTGAAAATGTTGAAGAACTTGAAGTTATAACTAAGAAACTACACGCTCCGATAGTGCCTACCGCTAGCGAAGAACTTCGTGAAGGATGCTATAAAAGAGCTCACGAACTTTATGGCGATCCACTTCCTGAAATAATTGAAGAAAGATTAAGCAAAGAACTTGATGGTATTATTTCAAATAATTTCTCTATTACATATTGGATTGCACATAAAATCGTTAAACGTGCCCATGAAGATGGTTACATGATCGGCAGTAGAGGTTCTGTTGGATCTTCTTTTGCGGCAACAATGTATGGAATTACTGAAGTCAATCCTCTTCCACCTCATTATCGTTGCCCTAAATGTAAACATTTTGAATTAGTCAATGACCCAAACATATTTTCTGGTTACGATTTAGCGGATAAACATTGCCCTATTTGTGGAGAAAAAATGATAGGCGATGGACAAAATATTCCTTTCCAGACATTTTTAGGTTTTAATGCTGAAAAAACACCAGATATTGACCTCAATTTCCCGAGTGATTATCAACAAAGAGCATTTAACCTTACCAAAGAATTCTTTGGAGAAAATAATGTTTTTAGAGCAGGCACGATTGAAACAGTCGCTGAAAAGACAGCGTTTGGATACGTGAAGGGCTACTATGAAGCCCAATTTAAAAAAGCAGGAATGTCACTTGATGAGGCTAAAGCTGAAACTAATAAAATGTCACAACAAGTGCTCGCATATTTAGCTAGTAAATGTGTCGATGTTAAACGCACAACCGGCCAACACCCTGGTGGTATTGTTGTCGTCCCTGAAAATGAACCTATCTATAACTTTACTCCAATTCAATATCCTGCTGATGATGATCAATCTAACTGGTATACAACTCATCTAGATTATACGAATGCATTCCACGAAGGCCTTTTAAAACTTGACTTACTTGGTCACGTTGACCCATTAGCGCTCAGAATGATGTCGATTATGACTGGCGTTGATTTATCATCGATTCCACTTAATGATCAAAAAGTAATTTCATTATTCACCAGCGATAAAGCCCTCGATAGAAAAGGCAATTATTTACGTGTTAAAACCGGTGCAGCTGGTCTACCTGAATTTGGTACTGATAATTCTCAGGACATTTTAGTGGACGCTAAACCAAAATCATTCGCAGACCTCGTCGTCATTTCTGGTCTTTCTCATGGTACTGATGTTTGGTCGCATAACGCTCAAGACTTAATTAGAAGTGGAACTTGTACAATTAGAGAAGTTATTGGATGTCGTGATGATATTATGACCTATCTAATTTCTAAAGGACTTCCTAAAGATACATCCTTTGCCATTATGGAAGCAGTTAGAAAAGGTAAAGGCAAATTTAAAGCTAAAGAGAAAGAATATGTCCCTTTAATGAAAGCCCATAACGTTCCAGATTGGTACATCAATTCATGTTATAAAATTAAATACATGTTCCCTAAGGCACACGCTGTCGCATATGTCACAATGGCAGTACGTGTCGGTTATTTTAAAATCTATTATCCTCTTGAGTTCTATGCAGTTTGGTTTACTCACCGCGCTAAAGCGTATGATATTGAGGCGTTCCTTGGTGGACTTGAAGGTGTCATTCGTCGCTATGATGAAATAAAACGAAATCTCAATAATAAATTAGCGAAGAAATCTCCTAAAGATAAAGATCTCCTTAAAACTCTCAGTGTTGCGATTGAAATGCTAGAAAGAGGATATACTTTTGCTAATATTGATTTATATCGTTCTCATTATTCTGACTTCCTTGTAGATCATGATAAGAAATGTCTTATTCCTCCATTTTTAGTTCTTGATAATTTAGGTGAAGCAGCAGGGAAGACAATATTAGAAGAAAGAGAAAAAGGTCCATTTACATCAAAAGAAGATCTACTTAGAAGAACTAGACTTAGTGCCACAAATGTTGATGATTTATCACGCGTTGGAGCGCTTAAAGGATTAGGCGACTCCGATCAAATGTCATTATTTGAATTTGGACTTGAGTTTGGTGATTAATGTCGGGGCGTAGCACAGCTTGGTAGTGCGTTTGATTCGGGTTCAAAAGGTCGTGGGTTCAAATCTCACCGCTCCGACCAGAAATTAAATAGTTTGCTATTTGTTATTGTGGCAAACTTTTTAATTAATAATGTTAATGATTAGTAAAGTAGATATAATATTTTTACTGCGCCCATAGCTCAGCTGGACAGAGCATCTCCCTCCTAAGGAGAGGGTCGGACGTTCGAATCGTCTTGGGCGCGCCAAATAATTATTAAATATTTATTATATTTGCAATAATTTAGGCTTGATATTTTGAGTCTAATTATCTTCGATTTATATATTAATAATTAAATTGCCTTCTATTCCAGCATCAATCCAATTAATTATTTTTCCATCAATAACATACATTGATCCACCTTTAGCGGTCTCATTTATATTATCGAGTGAATATGGATTAACAATCATAATTTTATGAGCGATTAGATTTGCTTGTTTTGCGTACTCATATTTAATGCTTTTATTCCATTCTTCACTCTTATAATCTACATATAGTGGCCACAATAAGATGTCTATATCTAATTTGTTATATTTATCCACTAAAGAATCATCCCAAAGATCACCACATAGACCAATAACGAATTTCTTACCATCTAACGTAAATACACTAATGTCGTTACCTTCTAAATAATGATTATCAGCGTATTTTTCTTTCCAGCCTTTTGTTTGTCGGCGATAGTTATTGATGATATTGCCATGTTTATCAATAGCTAGTTGACTGCTATAGATAGAATCTCCATTCTTTTCAGCGTAGCCAAATGAAACTGCAACAGAATATTTTTTACATTGATTTTTAATTTCGTCTATAAGTGGATTATTTATATTTATTGCTATATCTTTATCAACTTCATAATTAAAAGTTAATGACATAAATCCTTGTAAAAACATTTCCCCAAAGACTACTAAATCACAGTTACTTTCCTTAATAGCGTTTAATATGACATTCTTGTTATAAGTTATGTCGTTATTTATAAATCCGAGTGAGGACAAAGCAATTTTCATATACGATTATTAAAAAATTGTTACGAGTTAATTTCAATAAAATTGTGTTTTGTCTATCTCATCATATTTCAAAGAAATAACAATTATTCATCTTTCTGTTTTCTTATTAATTAATAGGCGTATAATTTCCTTTTGTTTATGGATATTGTTAAAAAAGAAGAATATTTATTTGGCAAAGAAAAAGTATTTAAATCTTTACTCTTATTAGCGCCTCCAGTGATGCTTTCTCAACTTATTCAAGCTTTATATAATGTTGTGGACTCATTATTTTTAGGTCACTATAGCGATAGTGCTCTTAATGCTTTAACAATTATTTATCCATTTCAATATATTGCTATTGCTTTATCAGTTGGAATAGGTGTTGGAGTCAATACTTTTATGGCTCGACAATATGCTTTAAAAGAAGATGAAAAAGCTGAACACACTGTTATGGTTGGCGTTGTTATTTCGCTTGTCTTTTGGCTTTTCTTTGCGCTCATCTCTCTTATTTGTATTCGTTTTTATGTCTCGTCAATGGCACAAAACGAACAAACAATTAATGATGCGACAAATTATGGACTTATAACTTGTATCGGCTCACCCTTTATTTTTTTAGAAGCAGTCTTCGCTAGGTCTCATCAAGCTAGAGGTAATATGATTCAACCGATGATAGGCCAAATTGCAGGTGCTGTTGTTAATATCATATTTGATCCGATATTTATCTTTGTGTTTAATATGGGTGCGATCGGAGCAGCAATTGCAACTGTTATAGGTCAATTAGTGGCTTTCTTAGTTAGTTTTTTTCATGGTTACCGTAAATCACCTAAATTAAGTGAGTATGGCTATTACACTAAAAACATTTTCTTTTATGGATATTCCGCAATGTTACAACAACTTCTTATGAGTTTTTATATTGTTGTTTTAAATTTGATTTTGTCTAAATTTGGTGAAAACGCTATTACAGTATTAGGTTTATATTACAAATTACAAAGTTTTTTCTTTATCCCGCTATTTGGTTTAACTACTTGTATCATCCCATTCTTATCATTTAATGTTGCCAGGAAAAATTATTCTAGATGTAAAGAAATTATGAAATTTAGTTGGATTATATGTGGAACACTTATGAGTATTGGTATGGTCTGTTTTATTTTCTTCCCTAAGGCGATGGTTCATATCTTTACAAATAATAGTGATGTTACCTCATTAGCCCTTGTTGCGTTCCCTATAATTGGTTCTAGTTTTCTAGGGGCTATATTTTCTTTATCATTACCAACATTTTTCCAAGCAATAGGAAAAGGACTTAAGAGCACGTTACTTGTATTAACTAGACAGGTATTTTGTCTTATTCCAATTATGTATGCATTTTCTTTTGTTGGTGTGAATTATACTTGGATTGCTTTTCCAATTGCAGAGACATTCACTGGATTGCTTGGATTATTATTTTATTTATTACAAATCAAAAACTGGAATAAAGAAAACTTAGACGGACACGTTAATACATCTACAACATAGATAACATTGTAATTCGAATTCATTTATAACTTTGTTAGAAAAATAAAATAATTGAATATATAGTAAAATAAGTTATTATATTAAAAGCATGGGCCTGTAGCTCACCTGGGAGAGCGCCTCCATGGCATGGAGGAGGTAGCCGGTTCGATCCCGGTCAGGTCCACCAAATGAATCTAAAAATAGTGATTATCACATAATAGCTACATGTTATGTTCCTGATCACTTCACTATAATGTTACAAATGGATGTAGCCAGTAATAGAAGCAGTAGAGATACTGTTTTTATTATCCTTAGTAATGATAAATGTGTTCGGTGTAATAGCACAAATATGTTCAGTAAAATACCACAAATGTGTCAAGTAAACATTAAATTACCTTAATGTAAAAAAATATTTGGGATAATAATTAGGATGTTTAAAACATTAGTGTAATTAAGTTCGTCTCTTTACTTAGGTCCACCATTGAACGAATTATGTCCGATAGAATTTTGTTAGATTTTTATTGCCAACATAGAATGAAGAAATTATTTTTTAGACTTCTGTAATATCTTATGTTTAATGTAATCATAAAAAAGTTTGAATATTATTTTTGAATAATTTATTATTTTACTTATTCAAGGAGAGATTAATTATGGCATGTGTTGTTGTTAGTGCTGCTGCTGCTATTATTACTGGTGGCGCAAAATATATTGTTAGACATCATGAAAATAAAACCATTAAATCTAACGATTATACAAAAATTGAATCAAATACAACTAAATTTGGTTCTCATCTTAAAGTAAGTAAGAAGCTTGGAATTTTAGAACTCGCCTTATTTGTTGGTTCATTTATTTTAGCAATTGAACATATCATTCATGGTGAAATTGTTCCTTATTTCCCTTTCTTAACTGCATTAGGCGATACTGGTAGTGCTCTAACTATGCTTAAAGAAATGGCTACTGTCGGTGTTAGCATGACCTTAGCAATTGTATTTGCTTGGATGGTTGGTGTTTTCTTCTTTGATTTATATCATTACCATAAAGATAAAAAGAACATTATAAGCGAGACTAAATAATGTATTTTTTAACTGCGCTAGTATGCGCAATTATTTCAACAATACTTTTATTTGTTTTTAAAGGACGAAAAAAATTACATTTAGAAATATTAGCGCTTATTTTTGCTTCATCAACATTGATGTGGCTAATTGATTGCATTTTTAGTGCATGTAATGGCGAAGGTTTCCTTTCTTTTAATGATCCGAAGGATGGTTGGATATCACTTGCAACACTTGTTGGTGGAATATTCCTTTGGTTGACAATTAGTTTTATCTTAAATAACAAAGAAAAAACTGAATAATTTATTAAATATATTTTTTAAATAGTATTTCTTTATTAAAAAGTTATCTTATAAAAAACAATAATCGATAAAGTGGATAATATAAGCATTTATGCTTGTATTTTCTTTTTCATTTCTTATAATTTTATTGTAAAGATGTTTAGGGAAAAGCAACTTTTATTTAATAATGAGATTATTGCACTTTGTTGTGTAATTTTTTCATTTTCTTTAATTAACTTCCCTAACTCTTGATAGTAATAGATAAAGGAGGAAATTTATAAGATTATTATGAAAAAGAAATCATTATTAATTCTATTACCTGCATTAATGATGGTCCTTGCTTCTTGTAATAACAAAGGCGATGATCAAAACAACAACAATTCAGACAATCCAGTAGTTCCTACTCCAGGTGGTGATGACACTGGTGGTGGAGAAACAGAAACGGGTGCAGTAACTTTACCAAGTGTCGCACATTTAACAATCACTGCTGATAAGATGAGCGCTGAAGTTGGTGAAACAATTACCTTTACTATTAGTGTAGATGCTGACTACGAAATTGAATATTTTAAGATCAATGGCGTTGACACTATAATTACTGATGGTAAAGCAACCGCTACAATGGTCAAAGGCGGATTAAATGTTACCGCTAGTGTTAAAGGAATCGCATATTCAGTTAATGTGACATACGATAACACCAAAGGAAGTGTTAGCGTTGATAAACAAACTGCAAAAGTTGATGAAGATGTTACATTTACTGTTATACCAAATACAGATTACGAGGTTGACGAATTTAAAGTCGGTGAAAAAACTATAACTCTTGAAAATGGTAAAGCAACCGTCAAAATGGTTAGTGGTGGTCTTTCTGCTACTGTAACATTTAAAGACAAAGATTATCCAGTAACTCTTGAATTTAATAAAGATCGAGGAACTTTAACTAGCAATGTCACAAACGCTAAAGTTGGTGATGAGGTTACTTTCACTGTTAGTGCAAATACCGATTATGCTGTTAAAGAATTCAAAGTTAATGATAAGGTCATAACTCTTAACACAGATGGACAAGCCACAGTTGATATGGTTAGTGGTGGACTTAATGCCGTTGCTACCTTCGTTTCAACTAAAAATTATAATGTCACCATTAATAGCGCTACTCACGGAAGTGTTAGTGCTAATGTAAGCCAAGCTAAAGTTGATGAAGATGTTGTGCTTACAATTAATGCTGATTTTGCTTATGGATTAACTAATTTAGTGGTTAATGGAACAGATATTGTTGATCAAGTTAGTGATAACAAAGTCACAGTTAAAATGGTTGAAAATGGCTTAGAAGTTACTCCAACATTTAATAGTGCAGTTGTTGAAACTAGCGCAATTGATGCTGATTTCCAAACAAAAGTTGAAAGCACAGATGTTGTTAACTACAAGTTAACTAATGATATGAGTGCTACATTCCTTCCACTTGCAAAAGAAACAACAAATATTGATTTAAATGGTAAGACACTTACTATTACAACTAAAAACGTTTTAGCAACTAATAAATTAGAAACTGATCAAGCTAAGACCCAAGTTATTAGTGTCAAAAACGGAAAAATCGTTGTTGATGGCACTAATTCTGAAGATGCTACTAACAAACCAAAAGGTTATTATAATTTATTTAATGTTGCTGAGGCTAAATCTTTTGAATTAGATGGTGTTACAGTTACAACTAACAATGAAATCACATTTGAAAGCGCTGCTGCAATTCATTGTTCTAATGCGAATACAATTACCATTCAAGATTCAAGTCTAAATACAAAAACTATATTTGGTATTTCTACTAACAATCTTGAACGTGAAGTTGATGAAGCTCCATTAAAAGTCAATATTACAAATTCTGATATTACAGTATCAACAACTAATGGTGATAACTGCGCACTTATTACTAATGTTAATACTGAGACCAATGTTAAAATTGAAGGTTCAACTATTACTGGCGATCGACAAGCTGTCATTGCTCGTACTGGTAGTTATGAAATTAAAAATTCAATCTTAAAATCTACTGAAAAATGGTTAAAGTCAAAAGATTATGTCGATACATGCACATCATCTTGGAGTAGTGGAAACGAAGTTACATCCACTCCATTATGTGTTGGAGATTTAAACACTAGTGCATATAATTACAACGCTTCTATAAAATTAGAAAATGTTACTTTTGAATCCGAAAATTCAAAGAACATCGTTGCTCGTCAAGACGGAACAAGTTACACAACAAGTGTAGAGATGGATGCTCTTACTTATTTACACACTTATTCCGCTACTGATATTGCTAGTGATGTAAGTGTTACAACAAACAATGTCATTCACAAAACTGTTAGTGAACTTCGACAATTAACTGCTACTGATGAAACAAATCTTTATGTAGTAACCGCGAATGTTCAATCAATAACAAATTCAACATATGGTAACACTAATTTAACAGATGATGATGGTAATGCTATCGAATACTGGGGTGGTTATACATCCGCTTCAAAAGCTAATTATAAATTAAGTAACGTTAATGAATATTATTTAGATACCAAGGCTACTAATAAAACAATTGATGAGACATATGTAGGAAAAGAAGTTACTGCTATTGGTATATTCAGCCTGTATACTGATAAAAATAATGTTAAACATTATCAAATTAAAAATGCTGTTACATTTATTGAAGATGTTACTGCTACAATAGATCTTGATTTTGATAAAACATTGGGCAATGTAACATTAAGTAAAACTACAGATGTAAAAGTTGGCGATGAAGTTGAAGTTACTGCTACCGCTAATGAAGGTTATAAATTAAGTTCAATTAAGGTTACAAAACATGGAACCACAACTGATATCACTGATACAAAAACATTTGTTGCGGCGCGCACAACTAAAGTTGTTGTTGAATTTGTAGATGAAAGTGCTCCTGAAGCAAAAACCTATAAAGCAGTTTTTGCAAAAAATAAATGGACCAAGAGTATAAGTGATTACACTTCTACATTTGAAGAAACCATCGATGATTTGACGTTATCGTTCTCTAATTTTAATACTAATCAAAAGAAATGGGATTTAGCAAAATGTGGTCCAAAGAACAAAGAAAGCACAGCTTATATTTCTACTTATTTTACAGACGATAAAATACAATCCTCTACTATCGATATTGGTGCTTGTAAATACGTAACTTCCTTTAAATTAATTGTTGCATCTAATAAAGATTTTAGTGATGTTTTAGAAACAATTGATTTAACATCAAAAGCAGCCAAAGATTCTACTGTAGAAGCAGCCATATCTTCTCCTGTAAAAAATGCATATTATAAATATGAAATTCAAATTAATAACACAACTACAACTAATGGAGTTGTAGAGATTAAGGGTTTATCTTTTACTACTGTTGCAGAATAAGTTAACTAGATTTACACAATTATAAATACATATTAATGTGATTCATTGGAGTGGGCTCCTCCTCTTGGGCCCACTCCAACAATGGATATGTTAACTATTAGCTATCTAGGATTCCTTTAAGGAATTCTTTTTATTTTTAGTTAATGTGCTTATAATTACGTGTATGGATAAACAATTAAAAAAACAAGTCTACGTTGTAGCGGGTGCTATTATAAAAGATAACAAAGTTTTCTCAGCTCAAAGAGGAAATCATGGTGAAACTAAATTTAAGTGGGAATTTCCTGGTGGAAAAATTGAAATGGGTGAAACCCCTGAGCAAGCTCTTGAAAGAGAACTATTCGAAGAATTAAAAATAAAAGTTAAAGTTCATGAACTAATAACTAGTATTGTTGATTCATATGAAACTCAAGATCTACATATATCAACATATAGATGTAGCTTAATCGGTGGAGAGCCAACTTTAACTGAACATTTAGCTTTGACTTGGGCAAGTAAAGAAGAACTTGATAAATTAGATTTTTCAAAAGCTGATGATGTTACATTAGCAAAAATAAAGAAAGAATATCTAAAATGATTGGTCTTATTTTTTTACTAATCTTTTTATTGATATTTATTATTTTATTTTCCATTTTTCTTTCTATTGAAATTTCATATCGAAAGTTTCTTTACAAAAGAGGAGATGGAGATTTAAGAATCAAATATCCTTATGTATATAAAGATATATCTAGGGAAAAGATATTATTTAAAAATAAAGATTTTGCTACTTTAAGTGGATATATTTATAAAGATGAGAATAATAAAAATCCTAAAGCTTTAATTGCATTAGTGCATGGCATAGGTTATGGACATTTTTATCTATTACCTCTTATTCGAAAACTTGTTCACGACGGCTATATTGTTTTAGCCTATGATCAATATGGAAGTGGTATTTCTGAAGGTAAATATGTTAGTTCTACTCTAAGAGGAATATTAGATTTAGAGTCTGCTTTTAAATACATTTCCATGAATGAAACAATAAATAAACTACCTTTATATTTGCTTGGTCATTCTTGGGGTGGCTATAGTGTTATTAATGCCTTAAATATAAAAGACAATAATATTAAGAAAATTATTTCTATTTCTGGATTTAATAATGAAAATGATTTAATTAAACCTTCTTCTAAACTAGTGAAATATCTTTCCTGGGCCATTTATATTAGAAATTTCCTTCACTATGGTAGAGTCGCATTTTTCTCATCATATAGATC
>CAVIPP010000005.1:7285-33464 GCA_963644615.1 Oscillospiraceae bacterium | reverse complement strand
GTTGATTATTCACTATTTATTGACGTGAATGAAGAAAACCAAATTAAGCACTTAAAAAATAGGGGAACAAATATCGATAAGATGCTTAAAATAAATATGAATTTCAAAAAGAATGAAGACAAAGAAAAAGCGACATTTGTTATCGATAACAATTCAAGTATCGCTAATTTATATAAACAATTAGATGTTATTTACGATAAAGTGATGAACCACTAATATCGAATTCTTGAATACACATTTCTTTTAATATTCGACCGAGTTGTTTACCTCTAATTTCACCCGAATTAGCGCCAATGGAATACATTTTTTGAATCTCATCAATGCTAAATTCACTAGCAAAGAAGGTCATTAAATTTTTATGTTCTCTTTCGCTTAAAAGTGGAATGATTAATGCGTCACGAATATATTCGTTTTTGTATTCCTCGCCAAAATCATCGAGCATAAGCAAGCTTACATTTTCCAGTTCAAAAACTCGATGAGCAAATTCTTCTTTATCCTTGTAAGATAAATCGATAAGTTCTTTTATTCTATTAGGAGTGTTTAAAACTGCAACTTTACCTTTAAAAACTGACATATAATCATTAACTAAAGAAATCATCATAAATGATTTACCAACTTTATGGTTAGCTAAAACATATAACCATCGAGTGGATTCACTACTTACTATTTTGCTAAATTCTTTTATAACAGGTCTTCTTTTTTCACTCATATCAAGTGTTTTAGTTGATGAATATTTCCATTCAACAGGAAAATCAGCATATAAATAGCGACTGTCATGATGAATTTTTTCGATGATTTTATCGCATGGTTCAAATGATGATGAAACGTAATTTCCATCTTTTATGATAAGCATTTTTAAATGTGGGATTTGTTTATTACATTTTTCAATTCCTGGACAGGCTTTACAATAATGAAAGTCGTGCTTAAATTCAGTCAATTTAGCGATATTATCGCGTACTTCCTTATTGGTTAAATTGAGCCTTTTAATTTGTTCGTATATTTCAATATCATCACGAAGGTCGTTTACTAATTGATTGATATATTCTTTCATATCGATATCGTTTTCGATATAGTTATGGGGATCAAGTTTTTCCATTTATTAATTACCTCCGTTTTTCTTATTCTCAATAGTCTTAAGCATATTCATGAGTTCATCATCACTTATTACTTCGTTATTGTGATTTTTATCTGTTTCAATATTAATTGAAGTTTCATCATTGTTATTGGGTTTATCTATTTTTTTATTAGATTTATTTTTTGATGAATTTGAACATAAATAATTCATGACATCGACGACTGTGTAGACGCCTTCTCTTGCGATAGAGGCTGAGACACTATCGGTAAATTCTTTATTTAAAACGTTGTGACATTTTTCAAGTGTGTAATCGATAATAGCGTTTATAACTCCATTTGAAAAATTATATTTTCGTGAAAGAAAATCAATTGTTTTTAAGTCTCCACCAGAAGGTTTTGAACCATTTTGAAGTAGTTCAAGATAATCAGCAGGTGAGGTATTTTCCATAAATTGGATCTTTTTCGCCATGTTGTTAGAAGAAGATAATTTACTTTTAATAATTCGACGTTTTTTAGTTGAAAAAGTTGGAGTTTTTATATTATTTCGACATTTTTCGCTAAGTTCATAGTAATCCAAATGAGGGTTCTCATAAGGCTTATATAAATCACTTACAACAAATGCGATTGATGGCTCTTCCATTCCATATAAAGCAGCAATGCGTTCAATCTCCTTCATATCTTTTTTAGAAAAAACACTTCGTTTAATTTGTGAATTTTCTTCGATGGCAGCAAAAAACTTATCATAGTCAAATCCAATTTTGATACCACTAGATTTATGTCCGAGCATTGTTCCGTTAAATTCTTTAGAAAATGAAGGATCGTTGTAGTCGATAGAAAAGACATCGACGAATGAAGTTGTTATATCTTTATAAGATTCATCGATGTGAGTTTCGATCGTATATTTATCCACTAATAAGAGGGCTTCTTTTTCGCCAATTGCCTGGATGAGCAATCCTTTAAATAAAACATCATTAAAAAATTCATTTGGGTTTTTAGGTGAATAAAGAACAAAAATATATGATCTATTCTCTCCTAAATCTTTTTCGAATGTTTTAAGTAATCCGACACCTTCAAGAAAGTGTCTAGCGGACAAGAGTTGACCTGGTGCTATTTGCATTGAAACAAGCAAATTTTCCATTGAATAGACATTATCGACGTCTTCATTTTGCTTTTGTTTAATTAAATTTAAATACAAAATTGTCGCAAGAGAACCAATGATAGGTTGATAAAGTTCAATTAAAACATCATTATCAATATTACTGTATAAACTTGCGAGTTTTATTTCATAGAAATCATTTACCGATACATATTCAACCATAACTAGTCAAAATAATAACATTTATAAAAGTCTAAATCTAGAAAAAATTCCGATTGTATCGAAAGTTTTTAATTAATTGTGATTATTTATCCACATTAAAAATTGTGAGAATTATCGAATAAATCAATATTTTTTAATATTTATAAAAAGTTTTCCACCCAAAATCCACAAAAAAAATATTTTTATTTTTCTAAAAAAATATATAATAACTGCGAGGATTAGACATATGGTTAAAAAAGTAGCAGTCTTAACATCGGGTGGAGACGCACCTGGAATGAATGCATGTCTACGTGCTGTCGTGCGTTCAGGACTTAAAAGCGGATTAGAAATGTTTGTTGTTTATGAAGGATATCGAGGGCTTGTCGAAGACAACATCGTCCAAGTCGATCGTAATTTCGTCAGTGACACCATCAATCGAGGTGGTACTATTCTTCATAGTGCTCGTCTTCCAGAATTTAAAAACGAAAACGTTCGTAAAATTGCTGTTGAAAATTTAAAGAAAAGAGGCATTGACGGTTTAGTTGTCATTGGAGGAGATGGAACATATTTAGGCGCCAAAAAGTTAACAGAAATGGGTGTCAACACTGTTGGTCTTCCTGGAACAATTGATAACGATATTGCTTCCACAGATGAAACGATTGGATTTGATACATGCTTAAACACTATTTGTGAATGTGTTGATAAAATTAGAGATACGACAACTTCTCATCAAAGATGTACATTTATCGAAGTTATGGGAAATAGATGCGGAGACTTAGCTCTTTATAGCGGGATCGCTGAAGGTGTTGAAATGATTTTAACTCCAGATCATCCTCTTCCACTTGAAGAAATTACTGCAACTTTACAAAGACTTAGAAATGGTAAAAAGAAACATTCACTCGTCATTGTAAGTGAAAAGCTATATCCAAATATTTACGAATTCGCTAAAGAAGTCAGCAACGCGACTGGCATAGAATGTCGTGCCGAAGTGCTTGGTCACCTTCAAAGAGGTGGCTCACCATCGGCTAGAGATAGAATACTTGCCACTCAATTTGGCGTTCACGCAATCGAAGCCCTTCTCGATGGTGAATCAGGTATTTGTATTGGACTAGTTAATAATAAATTTGTACGATACGACATTTACGAAGCACTTGAATTACCTCGCGATAAACATATCGATCTTTTAAAGATTATTGCTCTTGTTAATAGATAATATGAAAAAAGTTTTATCTTTAGATATTGGTGGAACAAATACACGTGTTGCGTTAGTTAACGAAAATTTTGTAATTGAAAAAGAATTAATTTATCCAACAATCAGAAATTCTAAAGAAGCTTTTTTGGCTAATATTAAAAAAATTATTCTAAATTTAGATATTAATCTAGATGAAGTAATAGCATTTGGAGCAGGACTTCCTGGCGTAGTCAATCGAGAAACTGGCTATATTTATGATTTATCCAATGTTCATATTTCTGACATTCCTTTTGGAGAATTCATTTTTAATGAATTTCACAAAAAAGTTTATGTTCGTAACGATGCAGAAGTCGCTGCATTAGCAGAAGCCACGCTTGGCAAAAATTCCAAATACTCACGAGTTTTCTTTATT
Organism: Oscillospiraceae bacterium; assembly: GCA_963644615.1. Taxonomy (GTDB): domain Bacteria; phylum Bacillota_I; class Bacilli_A; order RFN20; family CAG-826; genus Fiminaster. The sequence goes on along the minus strand of CAVIPP010000005.1, from coordinate 29,489 downwards.
ACAATTTCTACTGGTTTAGGTGGAGCACTAGTCATTGACAAAATCAACCAAGATTATGTCACAGAAATTGGACATACCGCATATAAATATCAAGGTAAAATGACTGAATATGAATCTATCGCTAGTGGAAACGGGATTGTTAATTTATGTAATCTAAATGGATTAAGCGTTAATAATTCAGGTGAATTTTTTACATTAGTTAAAAATAATGATCCAAAAGCCATATATGTCTATAAACAATGGCTATCCGTTATGACTGATTTTATCAATATGATAGAAGAGAGTTATTACCCTGATGTTATTTGTGTTACGGGTGGAGTCATGAAAGCTAAGGATGTCTTTTTTAAGGATTTATGTGAACTAAACCCACTCAGCAATATTGTTGAATGCGCTCATAGCGATAAAGCTGGTATTATTGGAGCAGCTATTTACGCCTTTAAACAAGTCAAAATAAATAATTAATTTACTCATTATTTCTCATATTAACCTAATACTATTTGCGAAAAATAGGTTAACTGATAATGTAAAAGAATTAGAAATTATCCAGAAAAAACATATCTATTTGCTTGATTTTCTTAAATAAGAAATTTATATTATTTATAGCGTTGATGAAGACACGCTAGATATAAGTTTTATTTAGAGACAAGGGTGGTTGGTGAAAATCCTTATAAAATATATCTAGTACCACTTCTGAGCTATTAGGGAAATAACCTAATCGTATCTCGCGTTAAGAGAATAATTAAGAGCATATCAAAGATATGAATTAAGGTGGTACCGCGTTAGTAATAGCGTCCTTAAATGGACGCTTTTAATTTATTTTAGGAGGCAAAAACTATGGCACTAGATAAAGATACACTAAATCATTCAACATCACATTTAATGGCTGAAGCGATTATGAAATTATATCCAAAAGCGCATCTCGGATTCGGTCCATCCATTGAAGAAGGATTTTATTATGATGTCGACTTCCCTACTCCAATAACTGAAGCTGATCTTCCAAAGATTGAAAACGAGATGAGAAGAATTGCTAAAAGAAATGAAAAATTTGAAAAAGTCGAAGTAAGTAAGAAAGAAGCTCTTGAACTATTTAAAGATAATCCATATAAAGTCGAATTAATAAACGGACTTGATGATGGCAAGATAACTATTTATAAACAAGGGAAATTCTTTGATTTATGTAAGGGACCTCACATTGAAAGAACTGGTCAAATCAAAAACTTTAAACTTCTTTCAATCGCAGGAGCGTATTGGAGAGGTGATTCAAAAAACAAACAACTCCAAAGAATTTATGGAACTTCTTTTGAAACGAAAGAGCAACTCGATGAACACCTTCACATTTTAGAAGAAAGAAAGAAAAGAGATCACCGCATTTTAGGTAAACAACTTTCATTATTTATGCTTTCTGATTATGGACCAGGCTTACCATTTTGGTTACCTAATGGAATGATTGTTCGTACTGAAATTGAAAATATGTGGAAACAGGTACACGCTAAATACGGATATTTACTTATTGATACACCGATTATGTTATCGAAAGAACTTTGGGAAACAAGCGGTCACTGGGATCATTATAAAGACAATATGTATATCACGATGGTCGATGAAAATGTTTTCGCAATTAAGCCAATGAACTGCCCAGGAGCAATTTTGTGCTATAAAAACGATTTACATTCTTACCGTGAATTACCTTTAAGATATGCTGAACTCGGTCATGTTCATCGTCACGAAGCCAGCGGAGCTCTCAACGGATTATTTAGAGTTAGATCCTTTACTCAAGATGATGCACACACATTTGTTAGAGCAGACCAAATCGGCGATGAAATCAAATCAATTTTAAAACTATATGATGAAATATATTCAATGTTTGGACTCAATTACAAAATTGAATTATCAACTAGACCAACTGAAGGTTATATTGGTGATATCAAAATTTGGGATGAATCAGAAAAAATTCTTGAAGAAGTTTGCCGTGCAAGTGGAAAAGATTTCAAAATCAATCCAGGAGATGGAGCCTTCTATGGTCCAAAACTCGATTTTAAAGTCCGCGATTCAATGAACCGTATTTGGCAATGTGGAACTATTCAACTCGATATGAATCTCCCAGAACGATTTGATATGACATATATCGATGAAAAAGGTGAAAAAGTTCGTCCAGTCATGCTCCATAGAGCGTGCTTTGGTTCAATTGAACGATTTGTTGGAGTTATCACGGAACATTTTGCAGGTGCTTTCCCTCTTTGGATTGCTCCTGAACAAGTTCATGTTCTACCAGTCAATAATGAATTCCATCTAGAGTACGCTAAGAAAGTTAATGAGGCGTTAAAGAAAGCTGGGATTAGATCTCATTTAGTGGACGCAAGTGAAAAACTTGGTTATCGAATGAGAAACGCTCAAGTTAAGAAAGTTCCTTATACGATTGTTATTGGTGATAATGAGCTGTCCTCTAGTAGTGTCACATATCGACATTATGGCTCAAAAGCTCAAATTAATTTGCCATTAGAAGAATTTGTTAATAAATTAAAAGAGGAAATTACTACTCGAGCCCTTCCAAAAATCGGAGAATAAATCGGTAGAATAAAATTAGTCACTAACATCGACTAACAAATTTGTTGACATAACCTAATTACGATATTTATAATATCAAGCGTAAAAAACGTAGAAAGAAGAGCACCGTGCTTCTCACCAGACTGATTAATTAGTTGGTAAAGGCTATGTAACAAAGGTATTGTTATATATGACGGGTGCACTTCGTGCCCGTTTTTAAATTAAAGAGGTGATATTTATCAATAACTATCCACAAATGGGACAAAGACGTCCACAAAACACTAATACTGACCTAGTCAATGAAAGAGTTCGCTTTCCAGAAGTTCTACTTATAAGTGCTACTGGCGAACAACTCGGAAAAATGTCTTCAAAAGAAGCATACTTCAAAGCCGTTGAACAAGATCTCGATCTTCTTTGTGTCGCTCCTAACGCTAATCCACCTGTTTGCAAATTAGTAAATTATTCAAAATACAAATTTGAGCAACAAAAGAAAGCAAAAGAAAACAAAAAGAAACAAAAAATCATCGAAATCAAGGAAGTTCAATTAACTCCTCAAATAGGGATGCACGATTTAGAAACAAAAGTCAAAGCCGCGAGACGTTTCTTAGAAGATGGTAATAAAGTCAAAGTTGGTGTTAGATTCCGTGGAAGACAAATGAGTCATGTCGAAGTCGGTGAGGAAGTTATGAATAAATTTATCGATTTGCTTAAAGACGTCAGCAAAATCGAAAAAGCACCAGCAATGGACGGAAAATGGCTAAATGCCGTCCTTGCCTCTACAGTTAATAAAAAATAGGAGGAATATATTATGCCAAAAATGAAATCAAAAAAAGCTTTCACAAAACGTGTGAAAGTAACCGGAAGTGGTAAATTTAAAAGAGCACATGCTTACACAAGTCATCTTGCTCCACACAAAACCACAAAACAAAAAAGACATTTAAGAAAAGCTTCACTCATTTCAAAGAGTGATTACAAGAGAGATAAAACTCTTGTTCAACAATAAGGAGGATTTAGACAATGAGAGTTAAAAATTCTGTCGCTACCCATGCAAGACGTAAAAAAATCTTAAAGAGATCTAAAGGTTATTTCGGTAGTAAACACCTCCTCTTCAAGACTGCTAAAGAACAAGTTCTCCGTTCACTTAGATATTCCTATAATGACCGTAAGAATCTAAAAAGTGATTATCGCAAACTCTGGATTAAGAGAATTAATGCTGAATGCAGAGTAAACGATATCTCTTATTCAAGATTTATCGATGGTCTAAATAAAGCCGGTGTCAAAGTTAATCGTAAGATGCTTGCTGAACTTGCAATTAACGATCCAAAAGCCTTCAGTGAACTTGTCAAAGTTTCAAAAAAAGCTGCTAAATAACAAATTAAGCCTTAACCAATCAAATAGTTAAGGCTTTTATTTTACAAATGTTAAGATTAAATGAATGAGTCATCATTTTTTTTAACATATATTACATCAATGTTATTAAGTGCTTCATCAATCATCGCATCATAATCAAATTTACTCTCGTATTCTAAGCACTTTTTAAGTGAAGGCTTGGTTTTAGGATTTTTAGGAGCAAAAATTGTACAACAATCTTCGTAGGGTCTAATTGATATTTCGTATTCTGATAATTTACGAGATATATTGATAATTTCTTCTTTATCATAAGTTAATAACGGACGAAGTACAGGCACATTTGTGACTTCGTTAATAACATTCATAGAATCAAGTGTTTGAGAAGCAACTTGACCAACACTTTCGCCTGTTGAAATTCCTAAGCAACCTCTTTTAGACATGAGTCTACTAGCTAGTCGATACATCATTCGACGCATCAATGTAATTGCATAAGATTCATCACTAACTTCATATATTTTCTCTTGAAGTTTAGTAAAAGGAATTATGTTTAAGCGAATTGAATCTTGATATTTATTAAGTCCACTTAATAAGTCTATTAATTTGTTAATGACACCAATATTAGTGTAAGGTGGGGAGGCAAAATGAATACATTCAATTTTTAAACCCCTTTTCATAAGTAAATATGCAGCGACTGGTGAATCTATTCCACCACTGAGCATATGCATAACTTTGCCACCTACTCCTAAAGGATAACCACCACACGCTTTAAAGGTGTGAGTAAATATATAAGCAGCTTCATCTCTAATTTCAATACTTACTAATATGTCAGGATTATGAACATCAACTTTTAAAGATGTATTTTTTAATATGTTAGTAGCGACGATTCTATTTATTTCATCTGATATTATTGGATAAGATTTGTTGGCTCTTTTAGTCTTAATTTTAAATGTCTTGCCATCTTCATTATTGATCATATCTAAAGCAACAGACTTAACATTTTCAATTTCTGGATCAGTTTTAACAACTAATGACAAAGAATGAATGCCACTGACATCTTGAAGTATTTCAATGATAGGATAAGGGTCATTCTCGTTTAATTTAACATATATGTGGTCGTAGCGGACATCATAATCTAGATCAGTGTATTCATCGAGAGCGTTTTTGATGTTGTGAGCTAAAACACGAATAAAATCTTTTTTGTTTTTTCCTTTCGTGGACAATTCGCCAAAGCGAACCATAATGTGATCAAATATCATCTTATTTTCTCCAAAATATATTTAAGTTCACTAGCCAAAATATCAACATCTTTAAGCGAATTTGTATCACTAAAAGAGATACGTATGGTATTTTTTGCTAAATTATCATCACCAGTAATTGCTTTTATAACATATGAAGGTTGTTCGCTTTTAGAGTGACAAGCTGAAACACTAGAAACATATATTCCTAAGTTTGATAAAGCTTCCACGACGACAGAAGCTTTTTTGTTAATTAATGAAAAATTAAATATAAAAGGCGAACAATCATTATCCGAATTAATGTGGATTCCATTGATTTTGGATATTTTTTCACGTAATGAATCGTTTAACTTTTTAACATGAATGAATGAATTAACAAAATTCTTATTAATTAATTGAACTGCTTTTGCTAAAGAAATGGCATCTGCTGTAGAAAGAGTACCACTTCGATATCCATCTTCTTGACCACCACCACTAAGTAGAGGTAGAAACGAAATATTTTTCTTGTAAAAAAGTGCACCACTATTTTTTAGCCCATAAATTTTATGAGCGGAGATAGTAAACATATCAATTTTTGAATAATCTAATTGGATTTTCCCAATTGCTTGAGTAGTGTCAACAAGCAGAGAACATTTAGGATATTTGTGTACTATTTCAGCAATTTCATTGATTGGATTAATACTTCCAATTTCGTTATTAATAGCCATGATTGCTACTAAGATGGTTGAATCCTTCATGTTTTGTTTTAATTCATCAAGGGAAATAACTCCTTTTGAATTGACATTTAATATAGTTACTTCATAGTTAAATTCATCTTTTAATTGCTTGATAGTTTCGCTAACAGCAGGGTGTTCAATATTAGAAGTTATTATGTGTCTACCTCTATTTTTGTATTTTAAAACATATCCTTTGATGGCTAGATTTAAACTTTCGGTACTACAAGAAGTAAAAATAACTTTGTGGTTAGATAACTTAAATTCATTAAGTAAACTTTGACGGGCTTTATCGACTAGTGAGTTAGAAATTAGTCCAAGATGATGAATACTATTTGGATTAGCAAAATATTCTTCGTTTATTTTCTCGTTTAAAGCGACAACTTCCGGGTTTGGTTTAGTTGTCGCTGCATTATCGAGATAAATATTATATTTATTAATCATTTTCGACATGAGAATGAATTTTTTGAAGAACATTTCCTGCTGAAATATAAGCTTGTTCAAATTCGCCTTCATCAAATAATAATTCGGTTTGATTAAGTAATTGATTAACATCGTTGAAGGCAAGTCTTTGTCTATTTGCGTATAGCACTGCTGATTCAGCCATTATCATAAGGTGATCGTCAACTGAAACTCCCCCATTAGAAGAAAGCACTTCGCTTTGCAAAGATTCGAGTTCAGTTTTTAAAACGTTAACTTCGTCAACATTTATTGGCGAAGTAAATAGCAATTTATGAATTTCATTCATTAATTCGTGAATACGATTAATCTTATCGCTATATTTTTTAGCAATATTTTCGATATTAATTTCACGAATTGTCTTTTCACTTTCTTTAACTTCAAAATAAATTTTATTGATGAGAACATAGGCGTTTTGAGAATCATTTTTTAATGAAATTAAATATTTATTAAAATTAGCCATGTCCTCTGTGATTGCATCACTAGATTTCTTGAGTTCATTTGTCTTTTCAAGAAGCAAGGAATAAGGTTGTTTTGTGGATGAATGAATAAAAGTATCTAATGTACGCTTAAGAGCGCCTAATTTATCAATGTCTTCTTGAATGGCGTTAATTTTATCTTTGTGAGTTTGATTTATAACATATACTTTCTCTACTTCAGGGATGTTATTACATAATTTAATAAATCTTCTTTCAATGAGATTGACATTACGATAAATTTCATCATTAGTCTTTTCAAATTGCTCACGGTCATTTCTTTCATCAGAAAAAATAGCGAGATATTCGTCAATTCTCGAAAGCATGTTATCGAGTTTATCGCCTACACCTTTAAGATTAAATTGTTTGATTTTAGTTATTAACACACTGACTTCAGTTTTAAGTTCTTTGATAACATAAGGGATTCTTAAATACTCGAGAGGATATTTCTCTTCACACATTATTTCATAAGCGTTCTGTAAAGAAGCAATCTTATCTGGGACTATTGAAATGACCATTGTACACAATTTAGGAAGTTCATTTAGTCCATTCGAACATTGCTTTAAAATCGATTCAATTTCAGGGAAGAGAGCTTTAGAATCGTCATATTGTGCCGTTAAAATAAAGTCGTCGACCTGAGTAAAAAGTTCGTCGAGATGATCAAAAATAAGATTAAACGATTCTTTAACTAAATCTAAATCGGCTTGTTTAGAATAATATTCATTTTTAATTCTTCTCGCATTTTCTTTTAAAGCGTAGACGGCACTTTTACATTCTTCTTCAGGCTTAATAATTTCAATCAATTCATTATTGAGTTGATTAATTTCTTTTTCATAGGTCGCTACAACTTCTTTGGCTTCAGAAATTGATTCTTTAAGTTCTTTATATCTTTTATCATCGAGCAAGTCTTTTAGATGATTGATGGTGTGTTGAGTTTTACTATCGCGTTTATCTCTAATTTCTTTGAATTTTTTTAAATATTTCGTATGGATATCAACGTAAAGAAGATTGCTTCGAGAAATATTTTCAAGTCGAGAAATGTATTGAGCGTCTTGGCCAATAAGTAATGAGTGCAAATAATTAAATCTATGATCAATGTCTTTAATGTCTTTTTTCATTTTTTGGCGAGAAAAAACAAATTTAAATAGCAAAAAAACAATGAGGGCAACAAGAAGTAAAGAAATCACGATAATAACTGGAATTAACCATGTAGATGAGTTGTTACTCACAGGTTGACTTGCTTCAATTAATAGTTTCATCATAGTTATAAAATAATACCATATTAGGTTGTTTTGTTAATACAAAAAGCATAAATAAGAAGCTATTTAAGTCTAAAAATTTATTCCTAGAAAGATTCTAATATTAATATTAGAAAATTTAGTTGACAGCTTAGAGGCAGTTAAGATATCATATTTCTTGCATTTAGGCAGCATATAAATACAACTTGACCGATGTTTAGAACAAATGTGGAAAAGTAGCCGGTGCTCAAAGGTGAAATTTATATCTAAAACATCCGGGGTTGGGATTTATACCTTAACTTAATGCATTTAAGTGAAAGGAGACATATATCATGAGATATACTGGATCAGACTACAAACGTTCACGTCGTCTAGGTTTTTCAACTCTTGAAACAGGTAAAGAACTCCAAAAAAGAGCATACGGTCCTGGTCAACACGGTGTTGATCGAAAGAAAAAACCATCAGAATACGGCAGACAATTGATTGAAAAACAAAAACTTCGTCAAATGTATGGCGTCAATGAAAGACAATTTAAACGTTTATTCAAAATCGCTAGTGCTTCTGATGAAGTCACAGGTATCGCCTTCTTTAGAATTCTCGAATCCCGTTTAGACAATCTTGTCTATCGTATGGGCTTTGCAAGAACTAGACGCGCTGCACGTCAACTCGTCAACCATGGACACGTTACTGTCAATGGTAAAAAGGTCGATATTCCATCATACCTTTGTAATGTTGGTGACAAAATTGCCATCAAAGAAGGTCATGAATTAAAAGTGGTTAAAGATTCTCTTAATGATAAACCTGCAACTGTTAATTATGTGAAAGTTGATGCTGAAAAACTTGTCGGTGAATTTACTCGCCTTCCAGAACGCAACGAACTTCCTAAAGATATTAACGAAGCACAAATCATTGAATACTACAACCGCTTACTGTAATTTGAGCAAAATTAAAGGAGACTTATGTCTCCTTTTTTTTCATACCTTTTTTCACTAATTTATTTTTGGATAAATAATTTCAGGAACATTATAATTATAAGAATATTTCATATAGTTGTTCTGAGATTTATCATTGTTTTCAACTATGTATTCAGACGATTCAATTAAATTATCTAAAAGTTCATATTTTTCATAACGATGAACGTTTTCATCAGTGGTAAATTCATTTGATACATAATCATAATTCCCTTCATAATAAAGTGAATTATTATCGCTAGACATAAATTTATATTTAACAGCAATATCATCGCCTTCAATGTAGGAGATTATTTTCGATAATCTATCGACAACATTAATAGAATCATTAACGACGGTTTGAGCTTTTATTTCTTTATCTATTTCTCCCCAGGCAATGTTAAATTCGTTGAGGGAAGAATATTTGGTTTCCATTGATTTTTCACCACTGAAAGGCACATAGTCTCCACCATTATCACGGAAAACTCGATAAATGTTATAGTCGTCTTGGTTTGTCCAACCATATATCCAATTTTCTTTTGCTACAACTTGACTTCCATCGACTGGATAATTAATTGAATAGGTGTAATAAAACATTTTATCCATTGAATAAATAGATTTAGTGACAACCTTGCTTTTCCCATTAAATTCTTCACCTTTTCTTACGAAGCATTCTACAGGGTATTTTTCATAATCAAGTTCGCTTAAATAAGTCGATAAATTCGACACTATTTCTTTAGCGTGATCCTTTGAAATAGTTGCACCATGACAACTACAAATAGCAGGAGAGATTAAAAGTAATGAAATAAATTTTTTGTTCATAAATTAAACTAATTTGATAAGGTAATAATTCTTTTTGCCTCTACGAAGGACAATAAATTCATCATGTAAAGCATCAGTTTTTGTAACGATCTTTTTTAAGTCATTAACTTTTTCACCATTAACGCTGACAGCACCATTATTTATAAATTCACGTGCTTCTCTTTTGCTTGTACTAGCACCAACAGAGATAAGTAAATCTTCAAGAAGTAACCCTTCTTTTGCTTCTACTAGTGAGGAGCCTAATAATTCAAGAAGAGCATCTTTGGAAAGCGACTTAAAGTTACCACTGAAAAAAGTATTTGCCATATCCACAGCTTCATTAGCTTTACTAGTTCCATGAATAATTTCAACAACTTCAAAGGCTAAAGCTTTTTGAGCAATTCTAGCACCTAAATTAGCGAAGTGGTCGGCGATAATTTTGTTAATTTCTTCGATGCTTTTAAATGAAAATACTTTTAGATATCTTGCAGCATCTTCATCACTCACATTAATAAAATATTGATATAGACGATATGGCGAACACATTTTAGCATCTAAATAAAGTGCACCTTGTTCACTTTTACCAAATTTTTTGCCGTTGTGATCAAGAAGTAATGGGACGGTGAACACTCCAACATTAGCTTCTCCACCTTCGACTTTACGAATGAGTTCAAGACCGCTGGTGAGGTTTCCCCATTGATCAGCGCCACCAATTTGCATCTTACAATCTTCATCTTTATAAAGTTTTAAGAAGTCAATAGATTGAAGAATAGTATATGAAAATTCAGTAAATGAAATCCCGTTTTGAAGTCTTGAGGCGACAATATCTTTACTAAGCATGTAATTAACTTGAAAATATTTTCCATAATCTCGAAGGAAATCTAAAACACTGATTTTTGAAATCCAATCAAAGTTGTTTAAGATTTTCCCTTTATTTTCATCACTTAAATCAATAAATCTTTCGAGCTGTTTACGAATACATTCAGTGTTTTCTTTAAGCAAGTCGTCATTTAATAGGTTTCTTTCTTTTGATTTTCCGCTTGGGTCTCCAATCATACCGGTTGCACCACCGACAATTGCAATAATTTTATGACCAGCATTTTGAAGTCTTTTTAACACACTAATCATAACAAAATTACCAACATGCATAGAAGATGCAGAAGGGTCAAATCCGCAATATAAAGTAGTTGGTTTAGAAAGCAATTTACGGACTTCTTCTTCGTTGGAAGTATCTTTAATTAATCCACGATATTTTAATTCATCAAACAAATCCATATTTTACTCCTTGGTTGAATCTCTTTTAACATAGACAGATTCGAATTTATAACGTTTAGTAAGTAATCGACCTTTTGCTAAATCGATGAGCATATACATCGCACGGCGGCCAACTTCTTGCATATCAATATGTAAACCAGTAAGTGTTGGACGAGTGATATTTGCGTACTTAGTTGTAATAAGAGAGACTGTTTCAACGTCTTCAGGAACACGAAGGCCACTATCGGTAGCAGCGTTAACAACAGCTGCCGCAATCGAATCACGATAGCAAATGAAATAGCCTTTCTTATGAACTTTGAAATAATCGATGAAATCATCATATGTTCTATTGTATGAATCATCGACATTTAAAATTTGATAATCTTTATTTTGTTCATTGCAAACTCTAACAAATGCTCTTTCAGTTCTTTCAAGAAGTCTGCCACAATTGTGGACATGTAAAAAGATAGGAGTTTTTTCAGGTTCATCAATAATATGTTTAGCAATGAGTTCTCTAAGGAGATGTTCATATCCAAATGTGATACATCCTGCTCTTTCACTTTGGAGTTTGTTATTTATAACAATGGAAGGAACAGAATAAGAATTTAAAACTTTAATATCTTCTTCTTCAAGTTCATCATCGAAAATAATTGCTCCATCGACGTGACTGGTGATAACTTTTTCAAGCATTGCATTAGCGTCTTCTTTTGAATGAGATGTAACAAATAATGATAAGTTATAGCCTTTTTCTTTAGCAACTTCAGTAATTCCATTAAGAATATTAGAAATATAAACATAATTTGCACTTGGAATAATAACACCGATAGTTGTCGACTTGTTAGTAGCCAGAGCTTGTGCAAGACCACTTGGCTTATAACCGAGTCTTTTAATTGTGTCTTGAACTCTTTTTTTAGTGGCTTCTGTCACGTTGCCTTGATTGTTGATAACTCTACTTACTGTCGCAAGTGAAACGCCACTAGCTTTAGCAACTTCGTATATAGTTACTCTATCTTTTAAATTGTCCATAAGAAAATCCGCCTTTCTGAAAGCGATTTCATTATAAATGAAAATATTTTCATAAACAAGTCAATAATTAATATATTGGGAAATTGACCTTTTTTAAGCGGGTAGAAATTATGTTTTTGCGTCCTTCTTTGGCTTCATTTTTACCATCAAGAACAACTAAATCACCAGTAAATCCAACAGTTTGGTTATTGACAAGAGACGTACCTACCCCATAGGTATCAACAGGAACATTTTCGTTAACCCATTGTTCTATTTTTTGGTAGGTGAAGCCACTGCTGACGATAATTTTGACATAGTCAAAGCCGTTTTCATCAAGTTCTTTACGTAATGCAAAAATGAGTTCTTTGCATACACCATGAGGATCAAAACCACTTGTATCTTTATCATCAAAATAGTGATCAATTAATGAAATTGAGGTATCAACTCGAACAGCGTTAAGATTATGACCTAAATGTTTAGCTAACATAAGTGAGTCATGGACGACATTATTATGATAGTCAATTAGTGCTGTCACCTTTTCATTAGGAAAAGTTTTGTGATATAAATCAGCAGCTTTACATATATCTCCACCGCAAACTTGAATCAAGGCATGAGGCATTGTACCAACACCTTGTCCACCCCACCAATAGCCTTGAGCATCAGTCGACACTTTTCTAATACCCGCTACGTAAGTAGCGTAGCCATCACCAATTTGAGTATTATATTCATCTTGTCTATCAGCCATTGAAAAAGCATCTTTTCCTTTGAGAGCTTTTTTGACTCGATATACATTTGTAGCAACCGAACTTCTACGCGCTAAAATTCCATCAATCATTGATTCAAGGAAACCAAAATTTTCATATTTTCCAGTAATTTTCAAAACTGGCTCATTGCTGGAGACAATATCGCCATCATTTAAAGCGTAAATTTCAAGCTCTTCTGGATGAAGAGCAAATTCATGAACTAAAGCGATTGATTCATCAATTCCACACACCATAGCATCGTTTGTGCGTTGGAAAAACTGCATTGTTACAATGTGACCAGGACATTGTTCTTTTACGATTTTATTTGATTTAAGAAAATAATTAGCAGCAAAAAAACCATCTTTGAGTCTCTTGTCAAACTGAAATGTTTTGTTTGTAAGTCTTGAGATTTTACCTTCTTCTTTTAATTTAATTTCTAATATAGCCATACATTCACCTCATTTTTTAAGTACTATTCTATGAATATGTTGATTGAGTTTGCGGAATTTAGTTTCGTATTCACTCATTGCGTCACTATCATTAAATTTATAATTTTCTTCAGACTCAATTAGTTTGAATTTAGAATTTTGAATTTCGTCTAATGTAAATTCATAAAGTGAATCATTATCAGATTTAAAAACAACCAAACTTTTCTTCTTTAAAATTCGATAATATTCATTTAAATAAGTTATATAAGTAAGTCTTCTTTTCGCGTGTTTCTTTTTTGGCCAAGGATCAACAAAATTTAAATATATTTTGTCGACACTTTCATCATCTAAAAGTGAAAACAAAATATTGATATCATTTGGAAAGCATTTCACATTATTTAGTTTTGACTCACTTATTTTTTTGGACAAAATTCCCGCGACCGTTTTAACTTTTTCAACACCAATAAAAGAAATGTCCGGATATTTTTGAGCCATAGAAATGATAAAATCACCCTTTCCACTACCAATTTCAATATGAAGTTTTTTGTTATTTAAAAAAGGATCACTCTTATCAATTGTCTTAACGATGACTTCTGGGTGTTCATCTAAAAAGGAGACCGCCCATTGTTTATATTTTGTGCGCATTAGTCTAATTTACCTAAATCATTAATCGCATGCGCGTATATGACACTAGCAAGTTCAAATTCTTTTAATATCATATATTCGTTTGGTTCATGCATAGTTGAAATATCATGAGGGAAAAGAGCCCCAAAAGCAATTGTGTTTTTAGCGTGCTTAGCATAAGTGCCTCCACCCGTCGTTAAAGGAGGAGTTTTATCGTTAGTCTCTTTTCGATAAGCATTTAATAATGTTTTTACTAATTTAGATTTTGGGTCAAACAATAAAACAGGTGATGCTTCATTATATTCACTATGAGTTAGAAAAAATTCATCAAAATGAGATATATATTGTTTTGGGTCAACGTTTTCTGGGTGTCTAAAATTGACTGAAAAAGTTAACAAGCCATTTTCATAATTTATTAAACCGACACAATAGGAAGTTTTACCTAATAATTTAGTTTCGCATTTGCCGTCAAAAGATGAGCCATCAGTAATTGATAATTTATCCGCTATTAAGGTGAATTTTTCTATTTTATAGAAATCTCCAAGAGTCTTTAAAGCAATAAGGGCTGCATTTACTCCGAGTTCAGGAGTAGATCCGTGTGCGCTTTTACCATGATAAATAATTTCATCATTATTAAGAGAAAAATTAACATTTTGATTTTTAAGATAATCAATAAATTCATCAGCTTTATTTAATTTGACCACTACTTGATCACAAACAGCGTTCGTGGCTACTCCACCTTTGATGGATATTATATTTTCTGCACTAACTTTGATTGATGGATAAAAATCAATGATTCCTTTTTCACCATAAATAAGTGGAAAATCACTGTCGGGAGTAAAGCCATAATTTGGGTATGGCTTATGAAGATTATTAAAATAATAATCTAGACATGATGAACCTCTTTCTTCATCTCCACCGACAACAAATTTAACCTTATAACCTTTAAGAAATCCATTATCCTTCAAAGCTTTAAGTGCATAAAAAGCAGCAATTAATGGCCCTTTATCGTCACTAGTACCACGTCCATATATTTTTCCGTTTTTAATTATTGGTGAAAATGGAGGATTATCCCATTCTCCACTTGCAGGGACTACGTCTGCGTGCGCATATATACCTATTAATTTATCGCCATCACCAATACTAAGTTCAGTACAATAGCCATCACAATAGTCAACATCAAAACCATATCTAAGACCTAAATCCGCTACAAATTTAAGGGCGTTATCGACACCTTTACCAAAAGGGGTTGATTTAGAGACACTTTTTTCATCATATACTGAATTTATGCTTACAAATCTAAGAAGAGCGAGTCTCATCTCATCAAAATATGGTTTCATAAGTGAATAATAATTCATTATTTATTACCTCCGTAATACGTTTTATAGATATCATTAACTCCTATTAGGGTTAAATTCGGATTAAATATAACATCTTTAAATGAAGAGTATATAACATTAGAAAATCCTCCAGTGAGGATGTAAGTAATGTCAGAATTAAACATCTCTTTAACATGGCTAGATATTTCCTTAATAGCGCCTATTGTGCCATAAAATATCCCACTTTCCATTGCTTCGTTTGTGTTCTTTCCAAGATATGATTTAGGTTTGATGAAATCTTTTAGATTAGGAAGAAGGGCTGTTTTATCACTAAGTGAATCAATGCTTGCTTGAATACCACTATAAAAAGTTGTACCAATAAATGAGCCTTTTTCGTCTAAAACAATAAACTTAGTGACGGTTCCGAGATCGACCACTAAAGCAGGTGTTTTATATAAATTTTTAGTGGCAATAATATCCGCTAAAATGTCACCACCTACTTCAAGAGGATTATCGATATTCATATCAATATTTTTATTAATTTCATTTGATAAAATCGATACATCAAGTGATAATAATTCTTTAATTACATCACGCACTAAAGTAGACAAAGAAGGAACTACTGAAGAAATTAATCCTCCAGAAAAATCACTAGAAGTAAGGTTGCTTTTAATTAGAAATAAATTTAAGTGATTTGTAAAATCATCAACTAAAAATTTTTGAGACGGATAATCGTCTCGAAAAAGTAAATCTCTATCTAAGAAAATCCCGATAGATATTTGTGTATTACCGATATCTACAATAAAAGATAAATTTTTCATTTAATTAGCGACAATATTGACAATTTTGTTTTTAACAACAATGACTTTTCGAATCGTTTTTCCTTCAAGATGTTTTTGAACATTTTCAAGTTTTAAGGCTTCATTTTTAAGTTCTTCTTCACTTGCATCAACCTTCATTAATAATGTTGCGCGTAATTTGCCATTGACGCTGACAGCAATATTAACTTCATTAATTGTTAATTTTGATTCATCATAAGTTGGCCAACTCTCATAATCAATTGGTGACTTATGAGTAAATAATTCATAAAGTTCTTCACTTACGAATGGGCAAATACAAGAAAACATTTTAAGAAAATCAATTAAGTATGGCCTATATAATGATTTAGCTTTATAGACACTATTAATAAATATCATCATCTGTGCAATAGCGGTATTAATTTGTAATGCTTCAAAATCGAGAGTAACTTTCTTAACTGTTTGGTTAAAAATTAAATCGAGTTCACCACTATTAGTGTCGCTCACTTTATTTAACATTTCTTCTTCAGTATATATTCTATATACTCTTTCAATAAATTTTCGTGAAGCAATTAATCCGTTTGTAGACCATGGGAACGATTCTTCAAGAGGTCCGGCAAACATTTCAAAAAGTCTAAGCGCATCAGCGCCATATTCTTTAACAACATCGTCAGGGTTAACGACATTGCCTCGAGATTTTGACATTTTTTCTCCATTTTCGCCTAAGACCATGCCTTGATGGAATAGTCTTTGGAACGGTTCATCAACTGGAGAATATTTTTTATCGAACAAGAATTTGGTCCAAAAACGAGAATATAATAAATGTCCAACAGCGTGTTCAGGACCACCAATATATAAATCGACAGGCATCCAATGTTTTAAGAGTTCGTAATTTGCAAATTCCTTATCATTTTTTGGATCAATATATCTAAAGAAATACCAACTACTACCAGCACTACCTGGCATCGTGTTAGTCTCCCTTTTGCCAACTATTCCATTATGGTTATAATTCACCCAATCAGTTGCTTTATTTAAAGGAGCACTTCCATCCATACATCTACCATAATCATCTAGTTTAGGTAAAACGAGAGGGAGTTCTTCTTTAGAAAGTGGAACAATTTTATCGCCCACAAAAACAACTGGGATTGGTTCTCCCCAATATCTTTGACGAGCAAAAACCCATTCTCTCATTTTATAATTGACTTTTTCTTTGCCAATCCCTTTTTTTGAAAGGAAATCAATCATTGCTTTAATGGCGTCAGCTTTAGATAAACCATTTAGGAAATCAGAATTAATGTGTTTTCCATCACCAGTATATGCTTCTTTTGAAATATCTCCACCTTCAATAACAGGGATAATATCAATATTAAATTTCTTAGCGAATTCATAGTCTCTTGTGTCGTGAGCAGGGACAGCCATAATCGCACCTACTCCGTAAGAGGCTAAAACATAATCACTAATATAAATTGGTATACGCTTATTGTTGACCGGATTAATAGCATAAGCGCCGATAAAACAACCGGTTTTTTCTTTATTTGTGTCAGTTCTTTCAAGATCGGATTTTTTACTAGCAAATTCTTGATATGCTTTAATTTCTTCTAACTTATCTTCACTAGCAATTTTATTAACTAATTTGTGTTCTGGAGACAAGACACAATAAGTAGCACCAAAAAGAGTGTCAGCACGTGTCGTAAATACTTCAAATGTTTCATTACTATCAGCAACTTTAAAGATGATTGACGCTCCGAGAGATTTACCAATCCAGTTTCTTTGAATTTCCTTGGTGGAGATAGGCCAATCAAGTTTATTTAAACCATCTAATAATCTTTCAGCATACTTAGGAATATCAAGCACCCATTGCTTCATATTTTTACGAACGACAGGGTAGCCACCTCTTTCGGATTTACCATCAACAACTTCATCGTTAGCGAGCACAGTGCCAAGTTCTTCACACCAATTGACTGGCATATCGACAATTTTAGCTAATCCAGCCTTGAGTAATTCGATAAAAATCCATTGCGTCCATTTATAAAATGAAGGGTCACATGTGGAGACTTCTTTCGACCAATCAAAAGAAAATCCAAGCATATTGAGTTGACGCTTAAAGTTTTCAATATTTTCTAATGTAAATCCTTCGGGATGATTACCAGTTTTAATAGCGTATTGTTCAGCCGGTAAACCAAAAGAGTCAAAACCCATTGGGTGAAGGACGTTATATCCTTGCATTCTTTTCATTCTAGCAACTATATCGCTAGCGGTATAGCCTTCAGGATGTCCGACGTGAAGACCTTGTCCACTTGGATAAGGAAACATATCGAGAGCGTAAAATTTAGGTTTTGAAAAATCAGATGTATCACAATAAAAAATATTGTGTTCTTGATAGTATTTGCGCCATTTTTCTTCTACTTTTAGATGGTTATAAGACATTTATTTATTAGCCTCCAAGTATAATGCAAGGTATTCTTGAGCAGATTTTTTCCATGAAAGATCTAAACCAAGTGCATTTTTAACTAATCTATTATAGACCTTTTTATCTTTATAAACTCTAAAAGAATGCTGTAAACTGCCACTAAGAGCAAATGAGGAATAATCATAAAAGACAAACCCATTCGCGTTTTCAACATTATAATCATTATAACCATTAACAGTGTCAGCTAGTCCACCGACACATCTAACAATAGGTAGTGAGCCATATCTTTGAGCGATAAGTTGACCTATTCCACACGGTTCAAAAAGAGAAGGCATGAGGAAAAAGTCACTTCCTGCATATACTTTATGAGCAAGCGAGTTATTGTATCCAATATAAATGCCAACTCGATCTGGATAGGCATCTCTTAAACGTTGGAAAGTTTCTTCAAGTTGATTTTCGCCACTTCCAAGTAAGACAATCGCTCCACCATTACCAATAATATAATCAATGTTATCAATAACTAAATTAATACCTTTTTGCCAAGTAAGACGAGACACAATTCCATAAAGTGGACCAGTAAAATTAATTGGTAGAGAGAAGTCTTTTAAGACATCTTTTTTATTGTCTTTTTTAGCTTGAATGTACGCGTTTTTATTATACGTATGAGCGATTTTAGAGTCACAAGCAGGATTAAATTCGTTTGTGTCTATGCCGTTAACAATGCCAACAAAGTCATCTTTACGAAGTGAGAGTTCATAATTTAATCGAAATTCTGAATTTTCATCGAGTAGTTCATTTCGATGAGTTTTAGAAACTGTCGTAATTTTATCTGCATAACTAATTCCAGCTTTTAAGGTTGAGACTTGATTATCAAATTGAACTCGACCAATATCATAAATATAATCGCTGAGTCCAAAATAATTATTGAGAAAATATTTATCCATAAATCCTTTAAAAGCAGGATTATGAATTGTTAAGACAGTCTTTGTCGATGTAAAGAAATTATCAAAATAATATTTTTCTTTTAATAAACAAGGAATAATTGCAGCTTGCCAATCGTGAACGTGAATAATATTAGGCTTAAAAGAAATATATTTGAGTAATTCAACACTAGCAAGAGCAAAATAGGCAAATCGTTCGCTATCATCGTCGTAGCCGTAATATTCACTACGATTAAAATACATTTCATTATCAATTAAATAAAATGTGATTCCATCGATGACTAATTTATAAACACCGACATATTGATGTCTCCATGACATATCAATAAAGAAATAACCGACATAAGTTGGGTTATAATTTTTTTCTTTTATCTTTAGATAAAAAGGTAAAACAATTATCGTTTCATTTTTTTGTTTATTTAATTGATATGATAAAGAATAAGTAACATCACCAAGACCACCACTTTTTGCAAGTGGATTAGCCTCGCTAGCAATCATCGCAATTTTCATTTAACAATTTTTCCTTGTGGTATATAAAGTAAATTTTCTTTGTGTCCAATAAGTTCAACATTATCACGAACCTTGACGAGTTTATCAAGAACAACATTTTCTATGTGTGCTCCTTCACCAATTTCACAGTTTGCTAAGATAATTGAATTCTTAATAGTCACACCTTTATGAATTTTGACACTTCGAGAAATGATAGAATTTTCAACTCTTCCATCAATAAAGACTCCATTAGCAATATAGCAATTTTTAACATTTGCGTTCACACCATAAATAGCTGGAGGGGTATTGTGAGAAAGAGTATAGGCTGTCCAATCATTATCGAATAAATTAGATGCGTTATTATAATTGAGCAATTCAAACGAATAATCACAGAAATGTTTGAATGAATCAATACATTTTGCGAACCCACTATATTCATAGCCATATACTTTTGCTCTTTGATTTTTAATGAGTTTAACGATAGTTCGTTTCATTGATAATTCACGGCTTTCTCCGCGAGCGTGAATCATTTTAGTTAATACTTCTCTAGAAATAACATAGGTTTCTAATGAAACGTTTACGTGAGGATTAGAACCGGAATTTTTTGTCGCATTTAAAACTCTCTTATTTTTACCGACATCAATGATATTTGAATATGTAAATGATTTATCAGCGTCATGAATTTTTTTATAAACAACAGTGACATCTGCTCCGACACTTTCATGAAAATCAATGACTGCTTTTAAGTCAAGTGTAGAAATAATATGTGCAGGCTGAACGACAATTAAATCAGGATTGCCTTCGTATAATAGCCATTCGTTTTCTAAAATATTATTTAAGTCTGTGTTGTATTCTTTTTTAGCAATACCTTTTTCATTTAATAAGATATATTGACGAGCAATTTTTGTATTATTAACCCAAGTTTTTAAAGAACCAACATGTTTTGAAACACTACGGAAATTGTTTTTAACAAGAATTGAAAATTCATCAATTCCACTATTAGTGAAATTACTTAACGCAAAGTCCATAATTGCGAATCGGCCGAGGAAGGAAGTTGAACCTATTGTACGGTGTTCTGTAAGTTGACCTAGATTGACTGATGAATATAAGTTTAATAAACCAAGTACTTTCTTTGCCATTTTAATCTACCTTCTTTCCATAAACGAGTTCAACATTGTCCTCATCAGGACTAATTTTGACATTTGGACCAATAAATGCATTGGGTGCGACGACTGCGTTATTTATTTTGGCGCCTTTAGAAATATAAGCGCCACTCATAATGACTGAATTTTTAATGACAGCTCCTTCTTCCACAACAACTTCATTTGAAATAACTGAACGCTCAACTTTGCCATGGATGACAGCACCTTGATTAATGATGCTATTTTTAATTTGAGCATTAACGCCAATATATTGAGGATGTGAATTAGTATCTTCAGAATAAAGCTTATTTCCATTAGTGATTTTGCCTAGATTGTTTTCATTCCCATCAGGTAATAAATCCATATTTGCTTCATGAAGAGAAGAAATTGTTCCAACGTCTTTCCAATAGCCGCTAAAAACATATGACATCATTTTTTTACCACTAGATAGCATGCTAGGAATAATATCTTTACCAAAGTCGTGAGAAGAATTTTCATTATGAGCATCATCTACGAGAGCTTTTCGTAAAGTTTTGTAAGTAAAAATATAGATACCCATCGATGCCAAATTTGAAGTTGGATGAGCAGGTTTTTCAACAAATTCTTTTATTTGTCCAGTTTTATCTGTTACTAAAATACCAAATCTTGAAGCCTCTTTTAGAGGAACTTCATAAACTGAAATAGTACAGTCTGCATTAGTTTTGACGTGTTGCTTTAGCATTTCGTCATATCTAGTTGAATAAATATGATCGCCAGAAAGAATTAAAACATATGTTGGGTCAATGCTATCTAGATAATCAATATTTTCATAGATTGCATCAGCAGTGCCGTTGTACCAAGATAATCCTTCTTCTGTTTGACGAGGGGAAAGTTTACTAGTCGATGAACGGGCACCGTTTAATCCCCACTTTTCACCATCACCAATATATTGATCTAGTCCGACCGATTCATATTGCATTAGCACTCCGACATTGTGGATACCAGAGTTTGCACAATTAGATAAAGGGAAATCGATGATGCGATATTTAGCGCCAAAACCAACAGCAGGTTTAGCGATTTTTTTGGTGAGTGCTCCTAGTCTAGTGCCTTTACCACCGGCTAGAATCATAGCTACCATAGTTTCAGACATAGTTGTACCTCCGCTAATCAACTCGAACTAAGTGAGAATTTCAATTTTATTTTATCACATTCATAAAATTACATTTATTTAATTTTAAGTATAAATAACAAAATCTTGAATTTTATTAATAAAATATAGACAATACATAGTTTTGATACATATAATT
>CAVIPP010000005.1:0-7275 GCA_963644615.1 Oscillospiraceae bacterium | reverse complement strand
CAAAGAAAAATGAAAAAAAAAAACTAAAAATAAGTTCTAAAAGAATAATCATTATTTTTATGGTTTTAGCTATTGTTGTTGAAGCGATTTTTTATTCGATATTTCAGCCTTGGTATAATGGCGATTTCAATCCATTTAACCAAATGTCATTTTATTTTTATACGACTGGTGTAGTTGCGCTCTCTGTTATTTTTTGTATTGTCTCAATTAGTCAAACATTTTATCTGGTTGATAAATCATCAATTACTCATAACAAAATGGGACATGAGTATCGATATAATTTTAACGATATGGTTTATATTGATGAAGAATGGTCAAAAAAACACAAAATGTTATTGTTTTATCTCAAAGATGGGAAATCCAAATTTTTAGCGTTTGATAAAGAAGGTATAATCTATGATTATGCCCTAAAATATTCAGTTAATAGATTAACAAAAGAAGAGTTTCAAAGAGCCTATCCGAATGTAAAGCTATAACTAAATGTTTACAAATCTTATTTTATTGTGATAAAATCATTAAGCGTTTTTAGAAAGCAGGTAGAAATTATGTCAAGAGTTTGCAAAGTATCAGGTGTTGGTCCAAAAAGTGGTAACAATCGTAGTCACTCAATGATTGCGACACGTCGCGTTTGGAATGCAAATTTACAAAAATATAAAGTTGTAATCGATGGCAAAGAAGTCACCGTTAAAATGACTGCACGTGCTCATCGTGCACTTCTTAAAAACGCTAAATAGTCCTGATTAACATTGAAAAAACGACGTCACTGGACGTCTTTTTTTATTGACTTATTCAGATATAAGTTTTCGATTGAATAATTCGTTTACTGCTACTTTAGGATCTTTATTATTATAGATTACATCGTAAACTGCATTGACAATTGGCATATTTATATTTGTTTTAAGTGATAGTTGCTTAGCCGCTACAAGGGCATTAGTACCTTCAACAACCATACCGACTTCATTAAGAGTTTCACTTAACGATTTTCCCTTACCTAAAAGTTCTCCGGCGTTATGGTTTCGAGAATGTTTACTTGTAGCAGTGACGACAATATCACCAATTCCGGTTAGTCCAAAAAATGTTTTTTCATCACTTCCAAGAGCGTATCCAAGACGAGACATCTCCGCTAAACCGCGAGTAATAATCGCTGCTTTTGCATTATCTCCAAAGCCCATACCATCGCTCATCCCAGCGGCTAAGGCGATAATATTTTTTAAAGCACCACAAAGTTCGACACCTTTAATATCGTTATTTGTATAGACACGGAAATAGTTATTAGCAAATATTTTTTGAACTTCGTTTGCAACTTCAATATCTTTACTAGATGCCACGATTAATGTTGGTAGACAAAGTGCGACTTCTTCAGCGTGACTAGGACCACTCAAAGTTGCAATTTTATAGTCTTTTCCAATTTCATCTTCGATGATCTCACTCATTGTAAAAAGGGTATCTTTTTCAATTCCTTTAGCGACATTTACAATAATTTGATTTTTATTAATAAGGAAACGGATCTGTTTTGAAACGCTTCTAATTGCAGTCGATGGTGTCGCTAAAACAATGACATTAGAATCAACTACGGCTTTTGAAAGATTATCGCTAAATTGGATTAATTGAGAGAGTTTACAGTCTAAATGTTTGTGTCTCCTAGTTTTATTTAAGGATTCAATTTCAGTTTTATTAGGTGAATAAACGCAAACATTATAAGAGTTATTCGTTAGCATATTTGCCAACGCAACTCCCCACGTGCCAGCTCCGATGATGCCTATTTTCATACTGTTTCTTTTAGACACTTATTAGTGAAAGAATGAAAATTAAACCCGAAATGAATGAGATTAAAATCATTCCCCATTCGCTATAAGCAAGAGGAAAATATTTTGGACGCGAATATATTGCTTCTTGTCCTCTAGTGTCTTTATCGAGTTTTGCCCAGTTTTTAAGTTTAGGATTAAATAAAATTATTAAACTTATAAGAGAAAATATAGTTGAGATAATCCCAAGAGAAAGATGATAATTCGAACCTGTCGATTGCATTTTATATAAATATGAAAGATAGTAGCAATAAAAAGAAGTCATTATTGAAATAAAGAAACTTAAAGCCATATATATTGACGAAATTATTGAATGCTCTTTAACATAAAAAACTGAGATATTAATTAGGCTAATTGAAAAGAGGTGCACCAAGCAAATAAATGCACCAATTAATAGAGTAAGGACATATAATTCACCGAATTCATCTTTATAAACGATAACGATGGCGATAAGTAACAATGATGAAACAGAACAAATTATATTTCCTATTTTAAATAGATATCCTTTTGAAAAATCACAGACTAGTTCACAAGGAAAATTTCGAAAAGGTGAATATTTTGTTTTGCCTAGATGAATTGAAATAAATCCTAAAAATATTTCAACTAAAAATGCAACTGCATAAATAATGATAGTAATAATCCAAAATGTGTTAACTGAGATCATTTTAGTGAAGCAATCCTCTCGACGATGTTGTGGCCAAATATATATGAACCGGCGACGAGAATATCCACTCCAGCATCGATACATTGTTTAGCAGTAATATCATTGATTCCACCATCGACTTCAATGAGAGTTTTATATCCTTTTGAATCTATATGTTTACGAAGCAATTTAATTTTATCTAAAGCGCTATCCATAAATTTTTGGCCACCAAAGCCAGGTTCAACACTCATAACAAGAACTAAATCGAGTTTATTTAAAAATTCAAAGGTGACTTCAGCATTAGTGTTTGGTTTAATGGCAAGTCCCGCTTTAGCGCCTTTTTGATGAATTAAATCTATTAAGTCATTAATTTCTTCTTTAGAAGAAACTACTTCATAATGAAATGTAATAATATCTGCGCCAGCATCAATAAACAAAGGAGCTTCAACAAATGGATCATTAACCATGATGTGAACATCGTTGACCATATGATGAAGTTTTGAATATTTTGCTACATCATTAACTTTATAAGAAGTATTAGGAACAAATTTCCCATCCATGACATCCCAATGTAGATAGTTAGCGCCACATCTTTGAACTTCAAGTATTTCCTCGAGAAGTTTATTTTTATCAGCGCTTAATAAACTAGGTGCAATGTATATAGTTCTCATTTTGAATACCTCTCTTTTTTATATGGCAATTCATTTAATAACTTTAAATATATATTATAAGAAGATTGAGATAAATTGCCTTTTTCGATTTCGCTATTAATAGCACATTCTTTTTCATTGTTATGGAGGCAATTTGAATAAAAACAAGATAAATAAAGTGGATTATAACCAGGAAAATAGATTGCTAAATCTTCTTTAAATATATTTAAATCGAGTGAAGAAAACCCAGGAGTATCACCAATAAAGCCGTTCATAAATGGTAGTAAAATTACTTCTTTAGTTTGGTGTTTTCCTCTTCCTAAGGCATATGAATATTCTCCAATCAGTCTAGCGTAGGAAGGATTAATTTCATTAATAAGAGTTGATTTACCAACACCAGTTTGACCCATAATAATACTAACCTTATTTTCTAATATTTCTTTTATAGAATCGATTGATTCTTGATTATTTTTTGAAGTTAAAAAGACTTTAATACTTAATTTTTCTAAATCGTCTTTTATTTTATTTACATGAGAAAAATCGTCTAATTTATCAACCTTAGTTAAAATGACGCTCGCTGGAATATTGTTCATATTTGCATATGTTAAAAATTTATAAATTAATTCTTCAGAGAGGATAGGCTCCACCACACTCATCACAATCAAAAGTTGATCGACATTTGAACACTTTGGCCTAATCAGTTCATTTTTCTTATTTAAAACATCTAAAATAACAAGGCTATTATCATCGACAATTACATTATCACCAACATTGAGATGAATTTTTTTAAATTTAAGACTCCCTTTAGGGAGGACATTATAATTTATACCTTCAGAATATATTGAATACATTCCTCCAGAAATTGAAACAATTTTACCTTCCATTATTTAAAACCAAACAAGCGTTTAAACCAATTTCGTTTTTCAGATTTGAAATTTGTTTTATTTTCGAGGACGTTTTCAATCGCTTTTTTCATTTCTAGTGCAGATGAATATCTTTCTTTTGGATTTCTTTTACATGCTTTAAGAATTATTTTGTCGATTTCTTTAGGTATACCCTGAGAATATTTGCTAGTAGAAGGGAATGGTTTTTTGATATGACTCATTGCAACATCTATTGCGCGTCCTTCTTCAAAAGGGAGTCGACCAGTAACGAGTTCAAAAAATGTAACACCTATTGAATATATGTCAGATTGAACACTGACTTGTTTACCACTACAAACTTCAGGTGCGAGATAAAAGACAGAGCCAAGTATTCCTTCTTCTGTTTTTGTCTCATCCATATTTGCTTCAACAGCAATACCAAAATCCGCTAATTTGATAGTTCCATCAGCTAAACAAAAGATATTTTGTGGCTTGATATCGCGGTGAATTATTCCGTGTTTGTGAATATAATCCACAGCGTCTAAAAGTTGAACCATAATTTGGCAAGATTCATAAACTGTTAGTCTAGTAAGGAATGTTAATTTTTCAGATAACGTTTGACCCTTAATATATTCATATGCCATATATGGACGGTCATCATAAGTACCTTGGTTATATACTTTAATGATATTAGGATGATTCATTGAAGCGCACGACATTACTTCGTGACGGAAACGTTCAACATTACTGACATCACTGATAAGTTCTTCTTTCATTATTTTGATAGCGACGACTCGTTTTGAGACAAAATCAGTCGCTTCAAAAACTTCAGCCATACCACCAGTGCCAATACGACTTGTAATGCGATAACGATTATCTATTTTGTCACCTATTTTAACCATTATCGATACTCTCCCAATATGCAATAGCGATATTATCGCTACCACCATTACTGTTTGCAATACCAATCAAGGTATCAATCTTTTGCTCAATTCTCTCGTTAGTAGATAATGCAGCGTGAATCTCGCTAGAAGACGCATTGTTATATAAACCATCACTACAAAGAAGTAATGGGGCTTTAATATTTGGAATAGAAGTTATTTTAAATGAGACAGATGGAAGAGTTCCAATCGCATTCATAATAACGTGGCGATCATCCCTGACAGAGGCTTCTTCTGGAGTTATTTTCCCGGTCTTAACTAAATATTCAACATATGTTTGATCTTCAGTTAATTGTTTAAGCGAAGAATAGCGAACAGAATAGGCACGAGAATCTCCAACATTAGCAAGGAATATCACGTCTTTATGTAAAATGGCGAGCACTAAGGTGGTTCCCATATTTTTATATTCTTTATTTGAACTAGCTTCATTATAGACTTCACTATTAGCGAGTCTTATTGTCTTTGAAATCCATGTTCTTAAAGAAAAATTTGAGAGAAATTTAGCTTTTTTACGGAATTCTTCACTTATGACATCGATACAAAGTTTAGAAGCATAATCTCCTTTAGTATGTCCACCCATACCATCACAGACGCACATTAAAACATCGCCTGAAGCATTTGAAAGAATTATGGCTTGATCTTCATTTGTAATTCGGACCTTACCAATATCAGTTTTATAGGCGAATTGACCTTTAATGTTTACTGCTTTTCTCATAATAATCTTTGGCTCTAAGTTGTCCACATGCAGCGTCTATATCATTTCCAAATTCCTTTCTAATTGTCGAATTGACTCCATGTTTAAGTAGATATGAGAAAAATTCATGGACTGTCTCATTATCACTTCTAGAAAAAGAATTCTCATCGACAGGGTTATAAGGAATTATATTGACATAGGCTAGTGTGCCTTTTATTAGTTTAACCAACTCTTTAGCACATTCAAGTGAATCGTTGACTCCTTTGAGCATTATATACTCAAAAGTTACACGACGATTGGCTTCTTTTTCGTAATATTTAACTGCTTCCAAGAGTTCATTTAGAGGATATCCTTTAGAAATTGGCATAATCTTATTTCTAATTTCGTCATTTGGAGCGTGTAATGAAATCGCTAAATTGATTTGAAGTCCTTCGTGAGCGTACCTTCTAATCATTGGAACAATACCACAAGTTGAGACTGTAATGTGTCTTGCGCCTATTGCTAAACCTTTTGGGTGATTAGCAATGCGCACAAAATCGAGCACATTGTCATAATTATCAAAAGGTTCACCTGTTCCCATGACGACAATGTGAGTGACTTTTTCGTTATTTTCTCTTAAAAGAGAATTCATTACCAAAACTTGACCGATAAGTTCATCAACTTCTAGATTTCTTTTCTTTTTAAGAAGTCCACTAGCGCAGAACGCACAAGCCATATTGCATCCGACTTGAGAAGATACACATATAGCGTTTCCATAGTTGTAGCGCATTAAAACTGTTTCAATTTTAGAACCGTCATTTAGTTCTAATAGAAGTTTTATCGTTCCATCAATGCTATCTTGACGTTTATAAATTTTAGGTAATGTTAAACAAAAATCTCTCTTTAAAATTTCGCGAAATGATTTAGATACATCGCTCATCTCATCAAAACTTTGAGCATTTTTTTCATATAACCACGTCAAAAGTTGAGTTGCGCGATATTTTTTTTGATTATATGAAAGCATCAACTCTTCAAGTTTACTAAGTTCGAGTGAATATAAATTAATCATTATCTTTCTTTTTTAATAAACAATAAAACATTGTCGTATCACACTCTTCGAATGAGAAATATTGTTTTGATTCAACAAGTTCGAAATCTGAATTTTTCTCTAAGAATTTATCGATGACATCATTAGTTTCTTTTTTATTAAGCGTATCGACAATGTATAACAAATTGCTTCCTTTACGAACAAATTTAGAAAATCCTTGTAATGATTCTATTTGGTTTTTAATTAATTCGTCTAAACAGTTTTGTTTAAAGTGAAGTAAATAATCAGGATATTTTCTAATCTTATCAAATGATGAAGATTTTGGATAAACGACAATTAAGTCTTGAGGAGAAGTAATTGCTAAATCCATTAGCGAATAGTCACTAGGTGTAAAATAAGTGACATTTTTACATTTTTCAACACGGAGAAGGTGCAATATTTCTGGATGTTCATCAATGTTATTAACGGCAACTCTTAAGCCAATCTTTTTATTTGTACGAACATATAGATCTCTTAAAACTGATTTATCAT
Organism: Oscillospiraceae bacterium; assembly: GCA_963644615.1. Lineage (GTDB taxonomy): Bacteria > Bacillota_I > Bacilli_A > RFN20 > CAG-826 > Fiminaster. The sequence goes on along the minus strand of CAVIPP010000005.1, from coordinate 121 downwards.
CACCATAATATAGAGTCATTTCTTCAATGTCGTGATTAGAAGGGAAAACTTTATCTAATATAAGTTTTAATGCGAGTCGTTCATTGAATATTTCATAATTTTGATACGCTCTTTGTTTTTT
>CAVIPP010000004.1:35453-36638 GCA_963644615.1 Oscillospiraceae bacterium | reverse complement strand
TATAAAAATGTGGTGTGAGAGGAAAAACGGGTGTCATAAGAAGAAAAATACCCAGATACATCAAATTAAGAAATATCTGGGTATCAACTAATCAAGTAAGTTTGCCGCCTTACTTGATTTCGATAGTTTCTGAGTTATCAACAGGTTCTTTCATTTTAACCCGAAGTGTGAGAACACCATTGTTAATACGGCATTCAGGAACTTCAGAATGTTGTAAACCTTTGATCATCCAGGAAATCTTACCAGACTTACCACTAAGGCCATTATGGACAACATTACGAGTAATAGCTGTACCATCGTCTAGTGTAGTTTTACCGGATGCGATTTTTGTCTCAGGAGTTTCAAAGGAAACCGAAAGAACATTTTCTTTCTTAGAAACCTTAATATTTTCTTTAGCATAACCTGCACAGGCAATGTTAAAGACATGATATAGTTCTGGCTCCTTATCCGCTTTTTCAACTGTTTCAACGTAGTAGCAATATGGAAGAAACGAATCGTACATATCCATAGCTAGGAACGTTCTATCATTGCCGAACCCTGACTTATTTGGATAAATCAAGCCAGTAGTGCAGCAGGTTCCGTCTCCGAAGAAGTCTCGCATAAAACTTGAGAGCTCTTTAGAGAGTTTGAAATCTCCGAACGGAGACGTTTTTGTAATCATTTGATCAATCATTTTATTTGTGTTTGTTTTCTTGGCATACCTACACACCCGAACTTCGCTGTGCTTGAGAACACCAAAAGAAAGTCAAGAATAATTATAGCTCGTCGGTATCCTCTTCTTCGTTTTGTTCATTCCAGATTTCATCAATGGCTTTGAACAGATTATCAATGGAAAAAGATTCAATGTCTAAGAACTTACGACGTTCGATATAAGAACCTGTCGGAGTTAGATAGTCATTCACTTCTGGGAACCGATAAGCAACCAAGATTTGATTACCTTGCTTACTATCGCTTTCCATAGCAATAATATACTGGTCCTCCAAAGAAGTGTCGTATTTGTCCTTAGCGATAACCCGAATATCGGCATAGCCAAATCGCTCTACTGAATAGTCAAGATTTTCGTGTGGATCAAGCTTACGCACAAAGGAAAGAACTTCTTCACGGGTCTCACTTTCTGGTCTAGCTAAATCCTCAATAAACTGTTGAAAATTATCTCTCATTAGATGGTTTGTTTTCTTTATTTAC
>CAVIPP010000004.1:0-35382 GCA_963644615.1 Oscillospiraceae bacterium | reverse complement strand
TTTGTAAACAATTAAAAAGAAACGTGGCGGAGATTTAGGTCTTACCCGAGTCTCCGCCACGTGGGGCATTGGTATCGCGAATACCGTTATTATTTACTCATATACCCTTCTTACATCATCGGCGGGTATCCAGGCATTGGAACCGGAGCTGGATTCTTTTCAGGTAGTGCTGTAATCCCGCATTCTGTGGTTAGTAGCATCCCAGCAACTGATGCTGCTGACTGAATCGCAGTAATTGTGACCTTAGCAGGGTCGACAATACCGCTCTTGATCATATCTACAATCTCACCATTTACAATATTAACACCCTTGTTATATGGTAGCGTAGACATTTCTGTTTCTTTTTCATTACCCATCTGGAGCATTGTCAGAATGGAATCAGCTGAATATCCTGCGTTCTGACATAGGGTAATGAACGGCTTTACTAGTGCTCGCGCAACGATTGACATACCAATCTTTTCATCTTCTGTCTCATTGGACATATGTTCTAATACCGTATTAACTTCTTTGATGCAGTTATATAGGGCCATACCTCCGCCTGCAAGAATACCTGATTCCACTGCAGCTTTAGTAGCATGTAGAGCATCATCAATACGGTCTTTCTTTTCTTTGAGTTCTGTTTCTGAGGCACCTCCAACAGAAAGAACAGCAACTCCACCGGTTAGCTTAGCTAGACGTTCTTGAAGTTTCGATTCATCATAATCGGAACGACTTGCTTCCATTTGAGCACGAATGGAGTCAGCTCGAGCTTTAACCTTTTCTGCATCGCCACCACCCTGTACAATGGTAGTAGCATCTTTACTTACCGTGACCTTAACTGCCGTTCCCAAGTGTTCCATACTTGCTTGGTCTAGTTTCAGGCCTCGATCTTCTGAGATAACTGTTCCGCCAGTAAGAACAGCAATATCTTCCAAGATTGCCTTACGGTTATCCCCGAATGCTGGACATTTAACCGCAACACAATGAATAGTCCCACGTAGATTATTAACAACTATTGTGGGCAATGCTTCACCTTCAAGATCTTCCGCAATAATAAGGAGGGGTTTACCTGATTGCGAGACAGCTTGAAGGATTTCCATTACGTCTTTAACGTTAGAGATCCGTTTATCATGGATTAGAATATACGGATTATCGAGAGTAATCTCGGTTTGTCCTTCTTTTGCAAAGTAGGAGGACACCCAACCACGATCAAACTGCATACCATCTACAACTGACAACGTTGTATCGATACCTTTTGATTCCTGTACAGTAATAATACCATCTTTACCGACTTTTCCCATTGCATCAGCGATAAGAGATCCGATCTCTTTATCACCATTTGCAGAGATTGTGCCTACCTGTTCAATCTCTGTAGAAGAACTGATTTTCTGAGAACGAGTTTTAAGGGTTTCAACTACAATGTTTGTAGCACGATCAATACCGCGTTTAACAAAAATAGGATTAAACCCAGTATTAATATGTTTTAGCCCTTCGGTAAAGATTGCTTCGGCAAGAACTGTTGCTGTTGTAGTTCCATCGCCAGCTTTATCTGCAGTTCGAGCAGCAGCTTCACGAACCATCGCCGCGCCCATATTTTCGAACTTATCTTCTAGTTCGATTTCTTTAGCAACAGAAACACCATCCTTGGTGACACGAACACTTCCTCCATTATCGATCATAACATTACGACCACGAGGACCAAGTGTTGCTTTAACTGCTTTAGAAAGCGTCTGAACACCCGTTAGAAGTTTGTTCTGAATTTCTGAATTGAATTTAATTTGTTTTGCCATAATCGGTTAAAAGATATTAGATTATTTCGTTTCTTCGTCTTTTTTCACAACTGCAAGGATTTCACATTCCTTAGCAATAATAATAGTTTCGCCATTAACTGTAATTTCGTTATTGGTCCATTTAGAAATAAGAACTTCATCATCCTTATTAAGAATAAATTCATGTTTCTTATCTTCTGAAGTAATACCACTTCCAATGGCAATAACTTTAGCATGTGTTGATTTTTCTTCAGCAGAAGCAGGAATAAAGAGATTACCTACCTTCTTTTCAGAAGCTTCACGTTTAAGAAGAACATAATCTGCTACAGGGATAACCTTATAGTTTTCATCTTCTTCATTTTCCTTATGAAGCACCACAGAAACTGTTTCGGGAGGATAGAACCAAATCTCTTCAGTTCCCATAAGCATCTTAGTCCCTTTAGAAGGTTTATTTTCAGGTTCAATAATAAGAACTTTATCTCCAATGACAGCTTGTTCTTCAAGCCCTTTAGCCGCATACGATGAACCGAAGCCTACAATTTCAAAGCAATTCTTTTCAGCTGCTAATTCAAACTTTGTAGCCTTATTAATTTCGGACGGTTTAAGCATCAAAAGATTACCGACAGGTTGCCAGTCCTTGATGTTAATAACTTTTTCTGATTCTGTACTCATTTATGAAATAAAAATGTAGATTAAAAAATTGGTGGAGATGGCGGGAGTCGAACCCGCGTCTCCTGATATGTCCATTGCAACTTCTACACGCTTAGCTTCTTATTTGAGTGTGAACGATCTAATCATTCACTTCAATGATCAATCAGGTAAGAGCACCTTTGATCATCTATCAAGATTTTATTTTTGCTTGTCAAAACCTTGAAAAAGTTATCAAGTTTTTACCTGCTTCTTTGACAGCTCGTCCACTTAGCAGGCGTGGATGAACGTAACCGTGCAGCAACTTCAGGCCGCAAGCGCGAACGCATTGCTGCGTTCAAACGCGATTGTGTTGTTTGTGCCATTTGATTGGCTGGTACAATTTTTGTGGAGCCAAGTACCATCTCCAGCGTGCCATCGCAACTTCCATCTCAAGATCGAATCCGGAACATCCCCAAATTGATTTGATAGAAAGTTTTTGGTGCTTTCACTTCAAAAGAACATATATTTATTTTACCGCGATTGCGACAATTGGTAAACAATTAATTATGAAATTTTTTCGCTTAGGCGAAGACAATATTCCTGAATCGGTTGTAAGACCTGATTCCAAATAAGAAGCGTCTTAGCAATATCAGTTCGAGCATCATGATTTCGCTTATTCTTCAAATCTTCGATAATATCTGCTTTAACTAAGAAGTCCCAAACACTTTCAAGTTTAAGTGAAGGCAAATCCTGACAAGCAGGCAAAAGCATAGGAAGAAGATAGAAAGGATCAACCCGAACAGATTTAAGATATGCAAACAGGTAAGGGTCTTCATTATCTTTGAACCAAGATGAAAGTTTATCAAGGTCAAACTTAACATTATAACCGCCTACCGCCAACCTAGAAGATCGATCTCGACTATTCGGAACATATTCTTGCAAGATTTCCTTGAACTCTTTATAGACTTCACTAGAGTCTTTACCATGTTCCATAAGAAATTCTTCAGTAATACCACTGTTATTCTTATGAAATTCCCAGACATCAGGGTCAATCTTAGCAGGATCGTATTTGTCAGGTTTAATAAACCAGTTAAAATGCCGATCAACTTCTCCATTAACTTGGATAAAACCAGCAAGCTGGATAATATCTCCAGTATTAGGATCCAAAGAAAGAGTTTCAGTATCAATCCACAAGATTTTCATAACAGTATTTTTTATTCTTAAACTTAGATTCTGTGATTTCGAGACCGATCCAGGATCCAATCCGTTCACCAAAGAAATCAGTTGAATCACAATGAGGAATTAGCTCGAGTGAAATTTCAACTTGTGGCTCAGTGAATTCAAATCCGGCATCATTAAGGGTTGAAGTGATGTACTTAGTTGAAGCCGCATCCGAAAAGGTGAACCAGCGTTCAAAGACAATTTTTTTCCTACGAACTTTGTAAGCATGAATATCCATAGCAAATCAAGAAAATGAGAGTTGAAGACCGGCGATTTCATCACCATTTTGTTTTTCGAATTCTGCAAATCCTTCATCTCCAGATTTTTGAAGTTTAAGGATTGCATTCAAGACATCAAATTCATTGAAATCATTGAACCCATTAGAGCATATTACTCCAGTAATATCCCCGACAGTATCTTTTTCATCGAATGTGAAATCTTGGTACTTTTTCATAGTACCATTTTTTCCTTTATATGCATAGATGTTGAGCATTGGTGTTCCTTTGTTTAATTGTTATGAATACTATTATATGAGTTTCCTCGAATTTGTAAACAATTATTTTTCGGACGCCTTGGCTAATGTAGGTATAATCAGGACTACCCAAATTCTTAAAAGTTTGAACAGACGAGAATTTGCAAGTTCTTTGTAATCATCGACAAATTCTACACCTTCCGAATTAACAATTTTATTTTCAGCACAGAACTTCCAAATAGGTTCTAAATCCATTGAACCGAATTGGAAAAACGACGGATATAACCCAAGCAAAAGACTACAAAAGTCAATTTGGATAGGTTTGAAATATGTTTTCAAAAATGGATCATGATTGAATACAAACCAATTATTAAGTTGATCCCATGTTTCTTTTGCGTGATAACTGAACAATGTTAGTTTACCATCCTTGGAATTCTTTTCAAGGAATGCCTTAAATTGAGCATATGCTTCTTCTTGGGAAACTCCATTTTCGGTAAGGCCGTCAATTATTGTCTTTGAAAGATTACTCTTTTGATAATCCACGTATTGGTCAGGTTTAATACATATCGTGATTTGGTCCTTAATTCCATCAACATCTGCAACATGGGCCGCAATTTGAATAAGGTCTGATTTATTAGGATCATTCGAGAGTGAAAGACCTTCGACCATTAAGTGTTTTGTAGTAACAATGCTTTCTTGTATTTCTGAATTAGGTGTTTTAACAGGTTTTTCTTCCGCTTCAGTTTTTTCTACAGTAGTCCGGTTAGTGTTATTTCGAGTGATAACAAATTCACTCAAATCCACTTGTCCATTTTCGTTAATAAAACCGCCTTCTTCAAGAAGTTCATATTCCTGACTTTCTTGAAGAACCGGCAATCCAAATAATTCATCAGTGTAATTTTCATCATCGTCATCATCGATAACACAATATGCTTGGGATGTCACTGAAGAAAGGTCAACCTCGGTATAACTTCTTATTTTCGATCCTCCAACAAGTCGGATCCGTTTCAAACTATCACATCCCTTAAATGCATTAGAATATACGGTCTTAATATGGGTTGAGAGAATAAGCTGAACCAAATTTGAACACCCATTAAATGCATTAGTACTAATGCGGTCAACACTATCAGGTAAGTCCAAAGACTTCAAACTTACACAATTGCGAAATGTATTACTGTTAATACTAGTAATAGATTGCGGTAGAGTAATAAGTCTCAAATTAACACAATTTTGAAATGTCCCATCGCCAATTTGCCGTAGAAATGGACAGCGGGGTGAAAATTCTTCAAGGCTCTTACAATCAGAAAATGCACTTATACCAATTTCTTTAATTTTCTGAGGCAATTCAATTTCAATAAGGTTCTCACATCCATCAAATGCATTATCTGGGATTTTTTGTAGTTTTTGTGAGAGGTCTACGGATTTGAGTTTTCGGCATTTCTTAAACACACTACTCCCAAGAGTTTCAACCGAATTAGGAATGGTAATGTATTTCAACGATGAACAGTTTTGAAATGCACTCGATCGAATTTCCTTAATTGATTCAGGAATAAAGATTGCTTCCAAGTTATAACAGTCCTCAAAACCGGAAGGTTCAATAGCCGTGACAGGATAACCTTCAAATTCGTCAGGAATAACTACTACCTTCGGGCACTTACTCGACTTTGTAATTTTGACGGAGCATTCACTTCCAAAGAAGCCTCGTTTGAAATCAAGACATTCCATAGTAGGTAACGGGTCATCTCTTTTCATTTGTAATTGTTCCTTTGTGTTTAAGTGTTATGTGTACAATTATATGAGTTTCCTCGAATTTGTAAACAATAAAAAATGGACAGATCAATGAAGACCTGTCCATTATCAGGATCACTCCTGAAAAGCTTTCACTTATTCTCTTCAACCAACCAAGGATTCTTTTCCCAGGTTTGCATCTTTAGAAGATCATGCATTACTTCATCAGTAATAATGTAAACCTTCTGGACACCTGTCTCAGGATTGTTTTCTTTATTTAGCTTGGTATGGTGTTTCTTTAGAAGTGATACATATTTTGTATGTAGTTTTTCACTAATAATGAAACCACCATCCGTAATCTGATAAAGTAATCCAGAGTTTGCATCGTTACCATCTAATGCTGGTGCGGATGGTGTTACAATAGCCGGTGTAGTATGACAGCCATTACAAAGAATTACAAGTCCTAATAACGCAATAACTTTCTTAATCATTTATTCAATCTCCTAAGTATTTTCTAAGTGTATCAAGATCATCTGTCTTGTGAGCCTTCTCAATTTCTTTGGTATATTTGTCGAATTGATCGGATTGTTTTTTCTGTTTCTCTGCAGAAATAACAGAAGTATCCGTTTTACGTATAATAACCAATTTAAGAATAGATTCGATTATTCCAAGAATTTTCGTGAACATGTTATAAGATACTTATGATCCTGCATACACGTCTTCGAACAAGCTTCCTAAACCTACCTCTACAAACTTATCATAGACCATACCAATTAATTCCTGGATATCAGGATGGGCTGCTCGAGATGTGCGCATTTTAATAATATGTCGCCATTCACGTAGGTTGCAAGTTGTTACGAATACAGTTTTTGTACAAAGTGGAAGTAAATGCCGAGCAAATTCGGGGCGTTTATTATAAGTCTGTAGAAGCTCTAGATAATCTTTCTCATTCATGAATAAGGTATCCTTAAACATAGCAGGCCATTCTAGATCTGGTGCTTCAGTTAATTGCCAATATACTTCTTTATTAAAACAGAATTCGATTCCTTCTGGGTACTTACTATCTTTACCATAATTACAATAACGAGTAGAACGTTCCGAGAAGTTAGGATTGATATCAGATTCAAAATCAATATTTGCAAGCCGATGACGTTCAAATTCTCGGCTTACTCCGATATTAGTAGTGAATTCAAATGTAATAGCGGAGTGTTCAATAACGCTTTCATGATGGCGATCAAGAAGGATACGAAGAAAATTTACAGCATCTTCATAAGTTCCTGTAATCTTATCTGTAGAATTGTAGCATGTCCGAGCGGCATATTCACAGTTCCGAACCATGTTCTTGATAGCTTCTTTTGATGTTAAAAGTTTAATCTCTTGTGGGATTATTTTCATAGCTTACGTTCAAATGGGTGATGTTTATGATCTTTAATTAAATTTAATTCAGTGTCAAATAATGCAAAGTTAATATTACAATGAGAAAATAGATCTTCTGAAATTTCAAATGCTTCTAACCATTTAGGTTCGTTTTTATCGACTCGACAGTAAACATTTTTAATTCCAGCTTGAATAATTGCTTTAGCACATTCATTACAAATATGAATTGGAACTACATAAATTGAACATTTATCGGTAGAAATTCCAAACTTAGCCGCAGCTAATATAGCATTCATTTCAGCATGGACAATTCTAGGATACTTGAATTCTTTATTAAGATAGTTATCCGGTGAATCGTCATACTTAGTTGGAAATCCATTATATCCACATGAAACAATTTGATCGGTTGGTGAAGTAATAACTGCACCAATTTTTGTAGATGGGTCCTTAGAACGTCTTGATACCAATTCCGCGATATCAAAGAAATATTTTATAGTTTTTAATCGTTTATTTGTAAAAGCTGACATTTATTGAAAAAATAGCTCGGTAGTGGTTTTAAGGCTACCGAGCTTTTTGGAAATAATTATGCTTTATTGGGATTGCTAAAGCATAATCTTACTACGGCTTGATTAATCGAGATCAGATAGATCTGTATCAAAGTCATCGAGGACGAATTTCTTCTTAGAAGGTTTTGCTGCTTTCTTAGGAGCAGGTGCTTCTTCTACTTCTTCCTCGTCTTCATCTTCATCAAAGAACTTCGAAACACTTGATTTTTTAGCAGGCTTTGCAGGAGCTTCCTCCTCTTCTTCCTCTTCTTCGTCAAAGAATTTCGATGCTGTTGCTTTCTTAACAGGTTTAATTACATCTTCCTCTTCATCCTCCTCTTCTTCAAGAAGTTCTGTTACTGTTTTAGCCTTCTTAACAGGAGCTTTAGATTCGAATGTTTCTGTAGAAGCTGTTTCAGGCGCTTCTTCGAAGTCATCACCTATCTTAGAAAGAATACGAGACTTATAATATTGTTTAAGTTCGTCAGGTGTTGAAACGTGAAGTAGTTCATCGAATCGAAGATCTTCGAAGATTTTCGGAAGGTCATCAATATCAACAGGAACTGCGGAAAGTGAACGTGAGAATGAGGTTTCGTATTCAGGGAAGGAAATAGCTTTACCTCCTTTACCTGCCATAACATCTTTCTTACCAACCTTAATAACAAGGTTACGTCCTTCTTCTAGGTCAAAAGCTTCGAAACCGACGATTTCGTCTTGATCGATTTCCGGCTGGCCTTTACCTGCAATACCAAGACATTCCGCATTAAGGAACTTATTAATTTCAAAGCCATAACGAAGGATCTTGATTTTACCTGTCTGAGGATTGTCTGCAGAAGTATCTTTAACAACATAAACTACTGCATAGTTTTCAGGTGTGCGACGATTTTCTTTATAAAGCTGTGCTGCAACCGCATCACCAGCTTGACCACGTTTCCAAAGATCTGAACATGCTTTACAAATTGGGCATGTATTGAAACCATTTGCACCATCGATATGTTTAGATGTAGGGCAAACAACCCGCTGAACCGTTTTAGTATTCGGATCATAATGGCGATGCGTTTCAAGATTAATAAAAGGTGTTTCCCGAACTTTTGAGGGGCAGTACAAAAGACGAAGATGATATGTGCTCCCAATATTGAGACGTAAGAATCGTTCGTCAACCGCTTTTGTTACTGTTTCAGCAGCAACTTTGGCCTGATTTTGGGCCTTTTTGAACATTGATAGTAGTTTTGATTTATCTAGTGCCATAGTATTTTATTGTTTTAGTTTTTTTGTTTTTGTTTTAATTTTTGATGAATAATGTAATGTTTGAATTTTTAAATTTGATGTGTAAAAATGTATTTTCTGTATTGTTATCTAGTTTAATATTATAGACAGTTTCTTGGAATAGTAAATTATTATTGTGACAATATCGAATTGAGTATTTATCGAAGTTTGGAGCTCCAAAATGTGAATGTTCAAATTCTGGAGTGTTGTTATCGTATGCAACCACAACATAATCCGGAACTTTGTCGAAGCTTAGAAACCTGTAATTACCATCTTCTTTTCCAATTAGAATTTTTGAACTTTCATGAAATTCTAAGAACTCACCAAACTTAAGCTTTAGAACTGCAATAGAATCAACATAAACTTTCTCTATTGATTTAATTTTAGAAGTAGCCCAAGGGTCAATAATACTACTATAGACCTCATCGCCTTCCTGTAAATCTTCAACAGGGATAGTTCCTTTAACCGTTCGAATTAATGTATTTCCAGTAATCATTCTTGAAAGTCCTCGATGTCAGTTGTCCAAAGTTCTTCGATAGTTTTAGATTTCGTAGCTTTGATAAAACTTTTAAGTTCTGAAATCTGTTCTTTTAATTTAGATAATGTTTCTTTCGTAAGAGAATGGACCGGCATGTTAAGAATATAATCATATGAATCGTCTACCTTAACAATATCGTTAATCTTCTCGAGTTGCTTTATAATATTCTGTTTAGGCATATTACGGATTTCAATTTCTTCCTTAATAACACCTGCACAGAATAGATACTTAGAACACAAACGTTTAAGTGTTTCCATATTCGTCAATAGAATATGTTCCTTACGTTTCTGATAATACTTCAGACGAATATCAATAAATGCATCAATAATTTCTTCGACTGAAGTAAATTCTCGAACACGTGAATTTTCATCAACACAGTTAAAGATTTCTGTATAAGGTTTAATAAGACGGAAGACCTTTAATAGTGCTTCTAACGTATCATATTTTTTGGAGAATTCACGAGTTGTCTTAATTTCAAATAAGATATTATCGACCTTCGGATCACACTTATCAACATAATCGATAATAACCTTATCTTCGACAAGTTTATCAAGAATATTGATATAGGAAGTATATTCCATGAAGATCGGAAGTTCCTCGATTACATAGTTAGTAGCATTAATTTGTTTAACTGTACCAAGGATTTCAAGCTTACCTTCTTCATTATAACGGAAGCTTCCATTAAAACCTTTATAATAAGGCATTAAAGGTTTCTTGTATTTCTTACCTTCTAGTTTAGCTTTAATGTAAGCAATAATATCCTTAGGGTTACGAGGAAGAATCTTCTGCGAAAACCCTGTCGAAAGCCCGTCAGAACCGTTAATAAGCAGAACTGGTAAAATCGGAATAAAAAACTTAGGTTCAATTACATCACCTTCAAAGATCTGCTTCTCTACAATTTCAAAATCTTCTTTATTAAAGAAGTTCTTAGAATTTTCTGACAACTTAATACGAGTATATCGTGGGGCTGCACATGTAGGATTAATTCGTGTCCCGAACGATCCAAAACCTTCTAATAAAGGATAGTTATTAGCACCGACAAATTTCTGTGTTAGTGTATTAGCTACACCACAAAGGTTATTAGCACCATGGAGGTAGTTAGTTTCTGCTGCACAGACGTTACAAAAGTTTTCAGTTTTAGCTGGTTCCTTTTGAAGCTTATCAAACGCTACATAGATAAGCTTACGCATCGAAATTTTTAAACCGTCTACATAAGATCCGATCTTACGCAAGTTATCATAACTTGCATATGCAGGAACATCGTTATTATAGAAATCCGTTATTTTCCAAGTATCCATTTTGTAAAGTCTTTCTTCTTAGGCAAGGTTAATATCAAAATCGTAGTTTCGAAGATATTCTTTTCTAGGTTCAGAATTATCTCCTAACCAATCATCAATAACCTTATCAGAACCTTCATCTAATTCAAATACCTTAATAAGTGAATCAACACCTTCAAGTTCGATAATTTTATTAAGATCATCTTTCTCGATAGAACCAAGACCTTTCAAATATTCGACTTTGAATTTATGATCAGGGTTCTTAGCTTCCCATTTTTTGAATTCGTTTAATTGGAAGAAGTAATGCTTAATATTATTCTTCGAATCTTTAAGGATAACGATCGGGGTAATAAGTTTGCAGACCTTGCCTTCTTTGAACAGATTAGGTGCAAATCGTTTGAACCAACCTACGAAGATAGAAGAAATAAAGTTTCCATCTAAGTCGGCATCGTTAGCAATAACAATCTTATCATAAGAAATTGTTTTATTTTCTTGCTGGCCAAATAGATCGAGTTCAAGAATATTAACAATATCTTTTAATTCAGCATTAGCTGAAATCTTTTGAACTGATTGGGAATAAGCATTAATACCGACACCTCTACAACCATAATAGCCGTTGCCTGAGCGGCCAAGGCAAGCGGAGATTCCAGCAAGTGCTGATAAACCTTCACAAAGGAAAAGGTTCTTCTGCTCGCCAATAGGTGGCATATATTTCTCGGCAGAAATTTTAACACGTTTAACCTTTTTAATTTCCTGTCTAGCCTTTAATTCTTCTTTGATCTTAAAGGTTTCAACGATTGGGCCAATAATAGCATCATTTCTAAGGATCTTCTTAGCAAGCTCATCAAAGTCAATAGTATTCTTAAGTTGAGCATGGACTTCGCTAATCGAATTAGTTAGAATTTCTTTAGTCTGCGAATCATATTTCGGCTTATTAAAGTTCTTAAGAAATAGGACCAGAGTTAACTTCTGCTTAATATCACCAGGGCGAATATTCTTAAACTTCTTAACTAGCTTATCACGAATACGATTAGAAATTTCAATCGAAGCATAATCAATATGGGCTCCGCCACGTGAAAGGTGAAGACCATTAACATAGGTCATGAAATTAAATTCATCTTGTTCATTAGGGAATACTCCAATGAAACCGTTTTCAAAGACCTGAAATACAATATTTTCGTTACAACTCTTAATAAAGCTTTTATCATTATAACGAATTTTCTTTCGATTAAAGTAGAAAGAAATATTCGGGAACATAACCGATAAGCAGTTAAGCCGCTGTTCAATTAAAGTAAAGTAAACCGGTTCGATCTTGGTAAGTTTAAACCGTGCAAAGTCCGGAAAAAATACAACCTTTGTACCGGATTGTCCATTATAATCAGAAACCTTTGTGGTAACTTTATCCATGTTATCTTTACATGAGACAACACATTTCTTACCATTATTATAGGTAGTTCCGACAAACTTAGTAGAGAAGATACTACACGCTTTAGAACCTACACCATGGGAACCAATCGTTGCTTGTTCTTTAGCATCATCGAAATTACTACCCGTAAACAGCTGGGTCCAGCAAGTTTCTGGCAAATATGAATTAGCAATCTTTTGTCGTGTTTCCTCAGGTAAGGTCTTATCAATATCTTGAATATCTTTCTTAAGAATCGGAATACCTGGACCAGTATCGATAATTTCAATCGATTCTTCATTCATATTAACCTTAATGTCGCCATGGACTTTAGAGTTATTAATAGCATCAATCGAGTTATCGAGAACTTCGTTAATGATCTTAAGAAATGCAGGAATATACGAAATGGTCTGCCATTTAAGTTTACCTTCATTAAAGAAGAAGGAACTCATCTCGGTAGGATCCATCGATCCGATCCACATTTGTGGCCGAGTTAAAATTTGATTACGAGCAGATAAAACCTTAATCTGGTCTTCTTGTTTTTTCATATCTAAACAACTGTAGATTATTGGCAGTCGCTACTGCCATTTCTCTCATTCTTCTTCAGATTCGGTCGGAAGTCCAACCATTTCATAACATGTATCAGGTTCGAACCAAAGAATATCATTTAATTCGGCGGCGGTGATCCCGTCTGGATACAATTCTTCCAAGGCGTCGATAAAATCACCACCAAGTCCTGCATCACAAATTTTTTTCCAAGTTTCTTTGGCTCCAGACCAGGGTTCAAATTCTTCAAGGCGGAGAATTTCGCGTTTGATGAACATCATTTTTGTTCCTTTGTTGTGTGTTCTTGTTTAATTGTTATGAATACTATTATATGAGGCTTCTACGAATTTGTAAACATTTAATTTTGTGGCTTAGGTAAGCCTTCAAAGCACAACGACGAAAAAGCAGGACCTCTTTCGAAGTCCTGCCTTCACCCACACAAGGAACACACAAATGAAGTCTAATCAGGAAACCGTCGCATGCCGAGCCTTCGTTTCTTCGGCAGTTTCCTTTTCGATTTTTTCCATAAACCGTTTACACCAATTACACTGGACACCACATTCAACATCAGAACAATCGAAATCAGGATTGTCTACCCAATGGTCTAAGAAACCATCAAGTTTATCACACGGAATATAAACTGGTGCTTTGTAATCGCTTTCTTTCTTGTTATTGTAAATTGTTTCGAGAGGCTTCCAAAGTGAAAGCAAGTTCTTATTATAAACTCCTGACATATACGCATTAATCATTTCTTCGATATATTCGGTAGAACCAGTTCGACCAGTAATCTTGAAATAGTTAATACCCACATCGTTATAATAATGCAAATCTTGCGGGCGAACCCAACGCATACGAAGCCAGGCTTCAGGAGTTGTATAACGCGCACTCATGCAACGGTTCATCGGATAAGTGTTATAAAGCTCTGCATCTTCTTTAGTCTTATTAGTAGAATGGCAGATATAGCAAGAATCACGGAACGGACAATGCGTTGCGTAAGGTGTTCCTGTTTTAGGATTAGAACCTGCTACACCACAGAATTCCTGTGCAAGCACTTCATAAATGATACCGTTATCATTGCAATACTTAGCAGCATTTTTAAGGAATTTGAAGTCACGGTTCTTGAGAATCGAGCCACAAACCTTATTAACCTTATATGTATCGTGGAAATACTTAATCTGTGTAACCGTATCGACATGCATAATGGTCGATAATTCAAGTTCAATATCAGAAACCTCTCGAATGAATTCAAGAAGCATCGGATTTGCTACAGTAATACGGTAAACACCAATATCTTCTAACCATTTAACCTGGTCCTGAAATTCTTTCTTATGATTGTACATATTAACCTTACTACCGTAAGGAATAATCGAATTACATGTCCAGTTAAACTTAATACCTGCATCGTTACATGCCTTGATATAATTAGCAGTTTCTTCTTTAGAAAGGTTAGCAAGACGGAAATCAGGACGGCCAGAAGAATCAGCCATTTCACGAGTCGAACTAAATAGTTCCATTACTCGAGCTTTGCCGGCATACTGGTCATTTAATTTTTTACAAACTTCAATAACCTTTGGGTCGAAGTTAGTTCCGAGTTTGAATTGATTTTCCATAAAATGTGTTTTCCTATGTATGAATTATTTTCTTAAAATTAGATTTTCGAACGGTTCTGAATCTTCCAAGCAATGTTATCAAATACACCTTCCGCAGACTTAACATCTAGGATAGAATGTGCATTATATTTGAACTTAAACGATGCATCGGCCGGAGCAAACGTATAGGTAATTGCAAAGTTTTTACCCTGCTTACTTTCCCAAACTACGTCGCAATCCGATTCAGAATCACCTACATAAATGATTTCAGCGATTTCATTATCACTGGACTTCGATAGTTCTGTTGCAACACATTCACTGATATACTTTGCACGTTCTTTACCGGCTGGCGCAAGAACTAGTTCGTAGCCGAGATGATCGACAATTCGTTTCTTACTAATTTCGAAACCTTCTTTATCAGACGACATGAAAATGATCTTATAACCAAGAACATTGCTAAGATAAGCGAGGCCTTCTTTGTCGCCACAGGAAAAGACTTTGTAAGCTTTACCATCAGGGCCACACAAGAACTGCTTACCTGCAAGAACTCCGTCGACGTCCGAAAAGATGAATTTATGAATTGTCATAGTTTTTGTGTTATTTGTATTAAATGTTATAAAGACTATTATACGCCTGCGCGCGAATTTGTAAACAATTAAATGCGAAAAATTAGGATTACTAGATTGAGAAAAAGCCAATTCTGGAATACTCTCATGAACCGGCAATAATTGTCATCCGAATCCAAATACAGGGCATAGCATTGAAGCCGTTCTAGTAATACAGCAGAAATAAGGGCTACTGCTTCTACGATAATAATTCCAAGTAATGTCATTGTTCTAACTCCTTTTTCAAAAGTTTAATCCCGTATTGATATGCAATATTTGCTTTAAGGATATCGTTAGCAATATATTGAGCTAGTGCTACATAGATAACACCAACCATAATACGATTAAATGGTGTGTTAAGTTTGGCAGGAATATTCTCAGTTAACGGCGGAACGTCATATGTTTCATTATTGTAATAAATGTATTCACCATTATTAAATGAATCATATCCGTATAGGCAATAAAGAAGTTTAGCATAATCATAATCCGCCGCGCCGGCCATTACTGTATTTCCAAAGTATCCACGAGGATCGATAAATTTAATTTGAATCGGATCGGTTGTACTAACCATAACATTTGATCCGTTTAAGTCACCATGGATAAATGAATACTTTACCTTATCTGTCGGGTATTGATAAAGAGCATACATGTAGGCCTTAGTTAATAGATTATTAACTTCGTTATAATCATAATCGAGAATACAATGTTTAATTGATTCGAGACGATCGATTACTTTGCTTACAACTTCTTTTTCATAATCCTTTTCAAGAGTTTCAACAGAGACTTCAGTCTCTTTAATCTGATGCATTTCTTCGATTTGCTTGAATAAGAGATCGAATACCTGATTACGTTTCTCGTGATCTTTTTCTTCACTTAACCATTGATAGAATGGAATGTACCCAGATAGGTATTCCATCTTAATATAATGATTTTCTTTAGAAGTTTCAAAAATCTGAGGAATAAATTTCTTATCTTTACCTACAATGTTATACCAAGAAATCTCTTTATCAATTAAATGATAAAACTGATTATTAATACAGGCTTTAGTACAAACATTACCTTCTTTGGTAAACTTATTAAAGAATCGAGGTTCGGTTGGTTTAACCTTATTCTTACCATACTTTTCATAGAACATTTCTAGGTCACGATATTCATCGACGGAATGTTCAACGGTAATAAAGTTTGAATACTTAGCTGCAATAAAATCTACTAAATCAGGATAAGCTTCTGTTTCTTGTTTGAACTTACCTAGGTCTCTTAGGTAATACATCCCTGCAACATTACCTGAGAAATCTTTTACTTCAGTTAATGATCCATCTTTAGCAAGATAACGATACTTACCATTCGAGTTAGTATAAATTACTGCTTCATTTTTCTCTGAAATCTCAGGTCGGAAATTAAGAATAAGATCGGACCAAACAAATAAGACATCTTTATCAGGTAAGAATTCCTGAACTTCTTTTAATGTTGTATATGAAGAACCTGTTAACTTGCTCTTAATCAAAGTAATCCGATTACTTAGTTTGTTTACTTCGATATAGTTCTTAACCATATCAAAGTATTTGTCGGTAATTACAAGATATACAGAATCATTTTCAAAGACCTTACAATCGTTTAATAGGATGCTAGACGATTTAGTAGTCGGAAGAAGAATCTTCGGAATTCTTTGAAGGTCTTTGAAACGAGTATTAAGCCCGCCAGCAAGTATTACAATGTTCGACATATGTGGGTGGTGTTATGAATCAATAATCAAAAATTAGCCATTCCAAGTTTGCGACCGTTTTCTCCACCGATATGGTTAAACTTATACCGTTCCATTAACACAGGATTAGATTCGAAAACTTCTACACCGATTTGATCTAGGACAAGTTGGCAACAATTAATTGACAAGCTTGGAACCAAGTTCTTAGAATCAAATTCATAAATCTTACTTCCTTTAGGCGGAGCAATATAGTAATCAAATAATTCAGAATTAGGTTTATCAGAATTAAGCGAAAACCCAACTAGCTTAGTACTCGTAACACCAAGGCTATTAAGTTTATGAAGAACCTTTGCGAGATGAACAAGTTCAGCAGTTGTTCCTGAACGAGATAGAAATACTATGAATTGATTAGTAACCATTCCAATATCTCCATGGATAGCATGTGTAGCATCTAATGCTTGTGCAGGAATGCCCATCGAAATATATGTCTTAGTTACCTTTTCCGCAATATACCAATTCTTACCTACACCAGAGAATATGATACCATTACGATAGTTGTGATTAAAATCCTGTTTGAAATGTTTAACCTCATCACACTCCATTAAATCGAAGCAGAGATTAAACATTGATTGAATATGCTCTTTTTTGGTTTGGTCCATGATCAATTAAAGAAAGTAGATAGTGTTTGATAAAGTTCTTCCATACCATTTATAATGGTCTCACCTTTATATTGGTAAGCAGTCTTAAACTTGATAAAATTATCTTCAAAGAATTCGAACTCAAATACTGAAGCATGAATAATATCATCTGAATTCTCAAGATAAGGAATAACCATGTTATAGCCACATTTATTATGCTTATTAAATGCTTTCAAAATAGCATAATAATCATCTCTACCATGTTGTCCAACCTTAAAACAGAAGTCTTTATAAAGATCAGATGATACAAAAGCTTCAGAACTATTCGGATCTGAATAAATTACCTTTACATCTACACCAGCTTGCCTAAGTGAAGCAACTGTTTTTAGAATGAACTCGATATTATATCCAGTGTCAGATAACCTAAACGGAAGATAAACAAAGTTCTTAGTTGTTCCAAGTTTCTGTTTAATCTGTTCAGCAATAAACGTTCCAGTAAAATATTTAGGTTCGATAATCTTTGTCCGAACTTCGATCTTATTATTCAGAGCTTCATATCCTTCTTGCGAAAGTAAAGGCTTAAACAATTCAAGAAAGTATTCCTTTTGTTTTGGTGAAGCAAATACGACATGCATCGAAGAATCAATGCATTTAATGTCATCACTTGCAAAGTCCTTTAAGAACGTAGGTTTAACATCCTTAGTATCAGAGACTGGACACCAGTAAATGAAATTGATTTTCTTATTCTTAAGATTCGGGCAAAGATTAAGCCGACCAATACATTTATGAAATGAATTCGGTTCGTAGATAACCGTATCAATATCATTAGCACACATTATATCACGAATAATCGATCCATTCTTATGTGCACTTTTACGTGTAAGTAAAGCATTAATTCTAAAGAACTTACCATGAATAATTTCAATATCCTGATCCGTAACACTTCGGATATTCTGAATATGTTTATTCAAGAATTCGAGTGAAGAAGGTTTAATACGTTTAACCTCTGGTAAAAGAATTCGGACAACCTTTGCCTTAGTTTGATAGAAGAAAGAAATGAATCGATTGACATTTCCATCACAACTAAGATCATATTGGTTAGTCTTATAATCCCGCATTGAAACAATCGGGTAATATAAGACTCGACTATTTTCACATAAATTCTGTAGAGTGTTTGCCATCAAAGTTCTGAAATTTTAATAGAACCGATATGTTTGCAATTCTGAATCGTTACTGTATAGTAGTGATTACCATTCTCATCAGGGCTATCACTATTTTCAGTAATATCAACAGTATCAACTTCAGCTAAATCCTGAACTTTAACTGCAACTGCATCCATCGGAAACAATTCAAAATTAGCTTCACGGCCAGGATATGTAATCTGGATAGTTTCGACAGAGTTCTTATTACCTTTACCGATATGTTCAAGTTCAATTTTGTACCATTTTAACATAGTTTCATTTCCTTTCTCCTAAGACTTCAGAAATTGCAGAAATACAAACTAGATCGGCAAAATCTGAAAAGTTATCAAAAGATCCAATAAGGTCTAGACCTTTGTTTTTCTTAATAGATTCATTAATCTTTACAATATTTGATTTGATTTTCTTAATCCAATTATTAGAGAACATTGGAGTATAATCATATGCAAGCTCGAATGGCCGAATAATATTCTCAATTACATATAGGCCGATCATCGCTGAAATAATATTCGAATCAAATACGCCGCTCGTCGGAGTATTATAATACTTTTGAGCATCGAAATTTTCAACTTTATTCAATGCATCAAGGATCATAGAATTATCAGCTAAAGCAAGACTAATAAGTGCTTTGTCCTGCATACTAAGCTGAGGCATATCCATGAACGCCTTAGTAAGACGGACACGGAACTTATATTCCCGATCATCGTTATCATAAGTTTTCGATGCAAACAAATCGTAAGCATAGTTAGGAAGTGTTTCGGAAAGCTTGTTAAGCTTTTTTAATTTTGTTTTGAATGGGTGCATGGTAGAATTTCTTTCTTTTGTTGCGACTGTAATCGAATGGATAAAAGACTAGACTATGAAACTCCCTCTTAGAAACGAAAAAACTTTTTATCTCCGTAAGGGGTGTCACCATTATCCGGCCTCTCATTTGTAAGTTTAGTGATCATAAGAATAATTCGTTGTAAAACAGAATTCCGTGCTTCAGTTAAATGAAGAATTTCCTGTCCAAGAAAATACAGTTCACTATAATCAACTCCATTTTCGAAGTGCATTAGATAATTCTTTTCTAGCAATTGATTATTAAGATCTGTATATTCTTCGATGGCGACATGTAATTCCTCTGGTAATTCAGGAAGGTTTTCATCACCATCGTTGTTATTCTTTTTCTTCGACATGGAAGAAGAATGTAGACGTTTCATCATTTATAATTCTCGAGCTGGGAATCAAAGATACGGAACTTACGAATACCCATACCAATATAATCAGAGCAACGTTGGCGCCAGCGCTCAGGAAAACCAATCGGCGGCATTAGATGCATAATACGGAGAAGAGTAAGGAAAAGGAAGAATCGACGGAGGAAATGGATCCCACCAGTAAAACCAGGAAGAAAACCACCAAGATAAAGAATAAGTACATCTCGGCAAAGAATAACCCGGTCATCTCGGTTCTGACGTTCATACCGTTTCTGAAGCTTTCGAAAGAACCAAACAATAATAAGAGAAGGAATCCCGAATTGTTTGCTACCTTTGCAATGGCATTTAATCTGTGAAATGTTAATTTCGTCGTGCATTGTTTTTAAGTTGTTGTGTGTTCTTGTTTAATTGTTATGAATACTATTATACAAGGTTTTTGAAAAAAGTAAACATTTATTTTTGAGTTTTTGTTGTAAGCCTGCAAAATAAGTTCAAGGAAGAATGGCTTAGGTAAGCCTTCCAGGGTTCAGTTTGGAAAAACTATTTTTTTCTTTTGTGAAACATTTCGGAAAGATAAGATAATCTTGCTTGTACTTATAAGTAACTGTACATACGCCCTAGAATTTAATTGTTTACAAAAATTCAAATTTTTTGATAAAATTATTTGTATTATGATGATTCACCACGAAAAAATATTATAAAACTTTAATAAAAGTATAGTTATTTATGGAAGAATGATGTAGTTCTTCCATAAATAATTTATATGAAATTAAGTGAATACGCAAGACTGAATTCAGTTACTTACCGCACAGCTTGGCAGTGGTATAAAGATGGAAAAATTGAAGGAGCGAAACAACTTAATACAGGAACAGTTGTTGTTCCTGATATAAAGAAGCCGGTAAAAGACGAATATGTTGTTGTGTATTCTAGAGTTAGTTCTAGTGAAAACAAATCTAATCTAGAAAACCAAGCACAACGGTTGGTTGATTTTTGTTTAGCCAAAGGTTGGATTATCAAAGAAGTAATTAAGGAAACTGGTTCAGGGTTAAATGATTCACGAAAGAAATTGCTTAAGCTTTTGAAAGAAAGAAAGGCTACAAAGATTGTAATTGAACACAAAGATCGATTAACCAGATTTGGATTCAATTATATCAAAGAATTATTTGATGGTGAAATCATTGTAGTGAATGAAGCAGAGAATGATAAGCAGGATTTGATTCAAGACTTCATTTCTGTAATTACTTCATTTTGTGCAAGAATCTACGGCCAACGTAGATCAAAAAGAAAAACTGAAAAAATTATTCAAGAATTGAATAATTTGTCTGATGACAAACATAAATAAATATAACGAAACTAGAACTGGTATATTTAAATGATACGTTCAAGCCAACATACTTTGAAGTTCTGCAATGCTAACAAACTTGAGGCATTGCAACGGCTTGAACATTTGTACAAAGACTTACTTCAACAATACATTGACCTGATTATTGCAGGTAAATTACCAGTTGGTAAGTTCCTTACATCAAAACATCTACCATCCTTAAATGAAATAGTTCATTCACAATGGAAGCAAGTTTGCTACAAACAAGCTTCACAATGTATTAGGGCCGAACTAGTGAAAGTGAAGAAACGAGTATTCAATCGTTACAAAAAAATCTATGCCTATTGTTTGGTTCATAATACTCATAAATGGTTTACAGGAAAACGTTTCAGTGAACTCAAAATCAACTACATAAAACGAATAAAAATTGATGTTCAAAATGTTGGCATTGATATTGATTCTCGGCTTTTCAATGTAGAAAAGGATAAGACAAAAGAATTTGATGAGTTTATAAAACTCAATCTTCCTTGGTTTAAGCCTGGTAAACGACTAGCTGAAACAATTAATCTACCAATAAAATACCATAAACATTCAAACAAATTTAATGGTTGGACGCGAAGAAGTGTAGTAAAGTACATAGCCAAAAATAATTCAATTTCTCTAGTCTGGGAAAAAGAAGCTTTGGAAAAACCAACTAATATTCAATCGCCAATAGGTATTGACCTTGGTTCGAACAAACTTATTTCTGATTCGAATGGAAACTTTTATGGCAGAGAATTGAAAGAAATTTATAAGAAGTTAACTAGAAAGAAACGAAACTCAAAAGCTTACAAACGGGCTTTAATTGAAAGAACTAATCTAACAAACCGTTTCGTTAATGAATTTAATTACAAAAATGATTTTGATTGTTTAGTTATTGAAGATTTGAAAGAGTTGAAGAAAAACAAAAGTTATAAAAAACTCAACAAATTCAAACAAAAGAAAACTAGTCAAACCAAACAAAAAAGAATAAACAATTTTCTCCAATACTGGAGTTATAGAACAGTTATTGACAAGCTTGAACGTCTTAGCGAAGAAGAAGGTTTCTTACTTGTTAAAGTTAATCAAGCTTACACAAGTCAAACTTGTTCTAATTGTGGATCTTGCAATGAAAGCTTTAGAGATAAAGAACATTTTCACTGCAAAGATTGTGGTCTGGAAATTGATGCAGATACAAATGCAGCAATTAACATTCTACTGTTGGGCGTTTATAATCTCCAATCCACGAATAAATTAAAATTTGAAGAAGAATAAACTTCTATATTTTTAGTGATTATGGACGATAAAACTAAAGAAAACATGCAAAGCTTTGATGAACTTTATAATGAAGTTCTAAAACATGACAAACCATTGGATGATCCTTGGTTTGATGATTCTGAGTATATGTATTCTAATTACGTATATGAAGATATGAGCACACTTATGCTTGATCATATGCAAGCACCTAATTGCTTAGCTTATGAATCGGGTGAAGAATTTGATCGCCTTAAAACTCGACGTGAGAATTATAAACAGTTTAAGCGGGAGCACGGTTTTGACCCATCTGAAACCTGGGCATTTGAAACAAATATTGCAAAGTTTGTATATCCTCGTCTAGTCCATTTTAAGAAAGACCTTATTTGTGTTCCTATGGGTTTATCTGAAGACGAATGGCGAGCAATCCTTGATAAGATTATTATTGCTATGCGGATTCTTGCAATTGGGACTGATGAAGAGTATAATCAGTATTACAATAAAGTAAAAGAAGGTTGCGAGCTCTTCGGAAAATACATGTTAGAATTAAATTGCTAATTTAATTGTTTACAAATTCGAGAAAACCCATATAATTGTTCTTATAAGTTATGGAACAAACGATCAATCTCAAGTTTGCAGAAGCAGTAGTTGATGCTCTTAAGACTATCAATTCGAAAATTAAGAATCCTCAAGATCATATTAGTGTTCGAGTTGATAACAATGTTAACTTGTGCTTTATTTCAAACGATGAATATATTTCGCCTACGTTAATATCTGTTTCTAATAATGGTGAGAAGATTATTGCACGACCTGAAAATAATAAAAGTGAAATGATGGTTATGGAATTCAGGTTCCCGATTGACAATTATAAAGATGAACTTATTCACTTCATTGATTTGTTAGCCTGCTATCGATTGATTGGTGACGAAACGGAATGTGCTGCTATTCGAGATGCAGTGAAACGAAACTTCAACGATCACAACTTTTGAATCCTTAAACACAATACACCTATGACAAGAGAACAAGCAAAAGTATACATTAAACTTAATAAAGAAGATTTGGTTTCTATTAAGCCGAGTTTTGGTAAACATTACGAATACCTTAAAGCATTTGCTGAAGGGATTGAAATTGAAGAAAAGTTTGAATTCGGTTGGGCTAAAGCTTTGGATCCTGAATTTTACGACTATTGTCAGTATCGTATTGTTAAGAAAGCTCCTGAGATTACTCATCATAAACTTTCTTGGACACCTAACCCTGGTGAATGTTATTACTTTATCAATATTAGTGCTAATGAAAGTAATGTTATGTGTTCAAAACGAACAACAGATCATTGGTCTGAATCGGCATTTCAACAACGTGCAAAAGTCGGCAATGTCTTCATGGAAAGATCCCAGGCTGAGCGGACGTTCCTGACTATTGTTGAGCTTTTGAAAAGCTTGCACTCTTGCAAGACCGATCTTTATTTCTAAGTAGAAACGGAGTTGATTGTTATGGAACCTGGAATTCTTGATTTGATTGCAAAATTTAAAGCTGATTTGAAGGCTTATTCTGAATCAAAAGATATTGATAGTGATAAAGAGGGTGAATTTTATGCCTGGCAATCAACTCTTAATACAATGGAGAAATATTTCAAGAATAAACTTAAGAATAAATCTCGAGATATTGACGAAACCGAATTCACCTATAAGGGTAAGATTTACCGAGCTGTAGAATATACTGAAGAAACACGTGGGCTTGGGTCGCCTTGTCTTTATTGTTGCTTCTATCGAGCAAATGAACAATCGACAAGTAATCGTTGTATTAAACGAATCGGAGAAAATATTCCTCCCTGTAGTGCGGCATTTCGTAAAGATAAGAAAACTGTTTTCTTTCTTCCGTCATTGTGAAAACGCTTGCAATATATTACATTGCTACTTCTGTTTATAAGGAACTCTTTCCTGAGTTCCTAGAAAACGTTCCGAAGTTGTTTCCCAGCTTTCATAAAAAAGTTGTTGTGATTTCGGACGGTTTGCAAGAATATAAAGGAGAAACTGGACGGTCTTATAATGTTCAGGTGTTCTCTGATATTGAACATCGGTCTTGGCCTTATATTGCTCTTCATAAGATGGACATTATTAAGGACCATCGAGTAGAATGTGATTATGCATGTTATATGAATGCTAATCTGATTCTCAATCCTGAGTTTACTGGAGATATCGATCGCATGTTCTTGTATAATCGAATGAATTTCACGAGACATTGCTATCTCTTGAAAGACGATGTTCAAGATGGGCAGTACTTTCAAGGAAAGGTTACTCAAGTATCTAAGGATGATTTACAATTAGTTTCGAGCGATATCCGATCAAGTTCATATATTGATGAGGATTATCAGTATTGTCAAAGTGGTTTCTTTCTAGGACCAGAAAAACTATTTTTCAAATTCTGTGAAGACATTTCTGAACTACGAAAGATTGATGAAGCAAGGAATATTGTTCCAACCTGGCATGACGAAGCATATTTGAATGCTTGGATCTACCGTTATCATCATTTAAACCTAACAAAGGTTCCTATTAAACGTTTAATGGTTATTTCGGCGGTTGTCGGAAAATATGACCTTTCAAATATTCCATTCATCATCAAACATGATGTAAAGAAAGTTCGTGATTGATCTACTATTTTTATTATGGCTAAGAAAACCACCTCAGAAACAACTCAAAAGCCTGCAAAGAAAGCTAATTCAGCATTAGCATTCATGAAAGCTCTTAATAAAGAAACAGGAGCGGAAAGTTTTGCAGAAAGTAAATTAACAGAAATCGAACATTATATTTCGACAGGCAACTATGCTCTTAATAGAATTATTTCTGGTTCGATTCATAAAGGAATTCCTGCTGGTATTTTAACAGTTTTAGCAGGTGATTCAGCTTCGATGAAAACCGTTCTAGCATGCCGAGTTGCTGCTAATGCAATCAAAGAAAACAATTATGATTGTGTAATTTATGTAGATAGTGAAGGCGGTGCGAATCGTGGTCTAATGACTAATGCCGGTCTTGATCTTGATAAAGTTCAGTATATTCCGGTTTCTAACATCGAAGAATGTACTATTAAACTTATTCAGACCTATAAGACTATCGAAAAGTACCAACAGGAAACTGATCCTAATTTCCGTTGTTTAATTATTCTTGACTCTCTTGGCGGCCTTGTTAGTGAGAAGGTTCTTCTTGATGCTGAGAAGGATAAGACTGCTGGGGATTTAGGCGGGGCGGCTAAGAAGTGCTTACATCCTGACACATTAGTATTAATGGCTGATGGTAATTATAAGATGTTAAAAGACGTTAATGTTGGTGATTCTGTTGTAACACATCTTGGAAAGATCAAACCGGTAGTTGATAAATTCACTACTAATCATAAAAAACTTGTAACTATTAAAGTTGCTGGAAAAGAAATTAAATGTTCAACAAATCATAAGTTTCTGATTAAGCGTAATAATACACTTAAATTCTGTGAAGCCTCTAAACTAAAAACCACAGATAAGTTAGTTCAATTTTTGAAATAACTGCCAAAAAAATAGGCACGTTGATACGAGTATAAATAATTTGTATGCTAAAACAAATTATACAAACGCTTCAACGTGCCCTTGAAAAGGGGTATCTAAAGAACACAACTTTTGACATAACAAAAGTTGATGATATTTATTGTGAATACAAAAATGGTGGAGTTAACTTCAACTGGTTTGTTATATACGATAATGCCAAATATCAAGTAACAATCGGCCTCAATAAACTTCATACAAATGAAGAATTTAATGCAGATTTTTATTGCAATAAATGCGGTGAGTTTATTGGCCGATACAATATATTCGATTATATTACATCATTCAATAGTAATCGTCCTATCCCTATTGATACCTATTACATGAACAATCATAAGCAACGAAAACTATGTAAGTCATGTCTACATAGAGACCTAGTAATTCGGCATAATGTGGTTGAAAAAATGCAAAAAACTATGGATGAGCGATATGGAAAGGATAGAACAGAACTTATTAAAAAAACTAAAGCCACTATAGCAAGAAAAAAGGCGGATCCAAATTATAAAAAACCAATACAGGCAACAAGCATATTTGTATATGATGTACATACCCATCAAATCATCCATATAACTAATAAAAAATTATCTAAGGAAACTATTGTTAAATTAAATGCAATAAATTCTTTAGATGTATCAGGTATGACCGATATAAAGGACAATTTACATAAAAAGATTTTATATAGCATAGAAAATGGTTTTATTTCTATAGAAAATATTGATGAAATTTTCAAAAGACTACAAGGAATATATGTAGCAAAAACAAAAAGTAATCAATACAAATTCTATACAAAAATCAACGGCCTGGTATATCCATTATTTGGCTTGCATGCACTCAAATTTTATTGCACATTATATTGTAGAGAATGTAAAGGTATTATAAATGATAAAGTTGATTTGTTTTCTTTATTCTTAATGAATTCAAAAGAATATATGCGTGATATAATGTCCGTGGATTCAGTTAGCATTCAGCGATTGTGTTCAAAATGCCATTGCCTAGTAAATGGTCGAGATGGCTCCGAAAAAGCATTACTTACCCGCGCTGAACATATAAAGAATGACCCTAATTATTTGAAAGATATTAGAGAGAAAACAAAGAAAACTATTGAAACCCGATATGGTGGTTATAATTCACCAAAATGGCGAGAAAAATTCAAGACTTCTGGATACATAATGTATAATGGACAACTTGTTCATAATGGAAATGTACCAGAAATTCGAGCAAAAATGAAAGCTGCTCGCGAGAAAACTATTGCAGTAATGAGTCCTGAAAAACGATTAGCTTGGGCAAAGAAAATAATGAATAAAAATTGTTCTAAGATAGAAAAAGAGTTTATTGGGGCTCTTAAAGCCGAAACCGGGTATGACATTTTTGAACACTATGGTATTAGTGTATTCCATGCGGATGGATTCTATGAAAACACAGTTATTGAGTTCTATGGAGATTTTTTCCACGCTAATCCAAAGCTATATAAAGCGGATGAAGTTTTGCGATTTCATGGAAATCTATCTACAGTTAAAGATATTTGGAAGAAGGATGAACGACGTATCGAACGAATAAAAGATCTACTAAAAACAAATCCTAATTTCATAATTGTATGGGAACATGACTACAATCTTAATAAGGAGTTGTGTATTAAAACCATTGCAGATAAATTAAAAACTTTCACCAAAAACAACATTACAAATGAAATATATACCTACAGCATATAATGAACTCACAATAGATTCTATTGAAATCGTTGATGAGGATATTGATTTAATCGATATTGAAGTAGAAGATGATCATACCTTTTTAATTACCGATATTGATATTATTACACACAATTGCGCCTCGATGATACGTGGGATCACAATGCCTGCTCTCAAAACACGTTGTGGTATGATCCTAATTGGTCAGACTTATGATAACCCTGGAGCACTTTTCAAATCCAAGCTAGTTAATATTCGCGGTGGTAAATCTGTCTACTATCAAACGAGTCTTATTATCCAGCTTGCTCGTCGTCTTGAAAAAGGAACAGAGAAAGAAGATAATTTCTACGAAGATGCTATCATTTCCGCATTCACTGTAAAAACACGTAATAATGTTCGTCCATTCCTTGAAACAGAAATGAAACTTTCGTTTAAGAACGGTTTCAAAGGATATGAATATTATGGTCTCCTCCCCGAAGCTATTCGATTAGGCTTTATTGAAAATCCAAAGGTTGGTTGGTATACTGTCCCATCAGCTGGGGATAAACAATATCGATTAAAAGATTTGATCGGCGGCCCAGAAGCTAAGAAAGTTTGGGATACGTTTATCGAAGACTTTGACAAAAAATCCTCTGATGATATTTCTTATAAGACTCTTGACAGTTCTATGTCCGACGTTGAAAAACAACTCCAATCTGAATTAGATGACCGAATGGGCGTTTCTGATGAGGATGAAGAGACGGAGGAGTAAGGTAACTTTTTCTTCATGGGTGGTTCCTTCGAGCGGCAATCTTCGGGTTGTCGCTCGATTTTTCCCATGAGACATAATCTAGAATTTGTTCTGAACCATGAAAGAAGATATTCGAACGGATTTATCATTAACAGATAATACTAAGTCATTGCTTCTGTTTAAGAAGTTCTTTAATGATCCAGATTATCGACAATTGATTTCTGAGAAGTTTAAACTTTCTTATTATAATGAATTTCCAATTTCTGTTGCTCTTGCTCTACTAATCAAGTTCTATAAAAAGTATAACAGTATCCCAGATGTAGAAATATTAAAGGATATTGTAGAGAAAGCAACTAAGGATAATCCTAAATACGACACAGTTCTAATTAACACTACTATTGATTCTGCTCTTAATTTGAATATTGATGCGGATGAAACTTTTATTAAAGATTCAGTAGTTAATTTTATTAGTTCGGTTAATACCTACAATATTATCCTAGATAACATCGAAAGAATTAAATCCCAGAAAGATGTTTCATATCTATTAAAAGAATTAACGGAGATTGAAAACCTTAAAGTTGATAATGGCGATCTTGGATTTTCTTACTTTGAAGATTTTGATAAACATATCGAAGCACTATCTAATCCTGAACAGAAGCTGCCAACAGGTTTTGATAAGCTAGATAAAATTCTAACAGGTGGGTGGTTAAAACAAGGACGTATGTTAGCTTTGTTTATGGCGCCATCACACTTAGGTAAGTCATTAGTACTTAGTAATTTGGCAGTTAATTCACTTAAGCAAGGTAAGTTTGCAGTTATTGTTTCACTTGAAATGAGTGAACATGTTTATTCGACTCGTATCGATGCTCATATTTCAAAGCTTGATATTAATACGCTCCATCTTGATACGGAACAATTAGGAGAAAACATTTCAAAGTTTAAAGGTATTCACCCGAAAGCTGAATTGGTAATTAAGGAATATCCGGCAAAGGCAGTTAATTCTAATCAAATTACTCTTTATCTTAAGAAGTTGCAGGAGAAGTTTAATCGTAAGATTGATATTATTTACTTAGACTACTTAACTTTGCTTGCACCGAATCATCGTAATGGTAAAGACGGATTATATGAAATTGGTTCCCAGGTGGCTATTGATGCTCGTGCGATAAGTTATGAATTAGAATGCCCAGTTGTTAGTGCCGTCCAAAGTAATCGATCATCATTTAATTCCGATGAGAATACAGGTATGGAAGCAATTTCTGAATCTATTGCAATTGCCCAGACTGCGGACGTTATTATATCGCTCTACCAAACGGATTCCTTACGCGCAGAAAACATTATTGGATATGAAATAGCCAAGAATCGATTAGGCGGTCGTATTGGCGAAACAGGTGCATTTAGTATCAATTATAAAACACTTAGTATAACTGAAGCTACTGCTCCACAGGCAGAAAAATCTACAGTTAATAAAACTAAAAAACAACTCGGAGAATTATTAGACGAGGTATGAGAAAGGATTCCCACAAGATTAGAACAGGATCATTCTACACTACTATGACCAATTGGTATAATAAAGTAGTATTAGAATTTTTTGCTGATTTAGAATATGATAGTATTTGCGATCCGTATTGTGGTGATGGTAACCTCTTACTTCAATTCAAAGATATTACTCGTAAGCAATATCTAAAGACCTATGGGTTTGATATTAAGGATTCTGAAAAGGCTCGAGCTTCTTTAGACCATTTTGAACTTAATAATTCTCTAGATAGCATTCCTAAGATCGATAATTGCCTTTACATTACAAATCCACCTTGGTTGAATGTAGTAATTTCTCGTAAGATGAAAATGGATACTACAGATATCGAAAAATACTTCGATGAAGAACCAGATTTGTATATGGTTGCTATTAATCGTTTATTCGAATTAGGTGTTCCATTTATTGGGTTATTTCCTTATAATCTTCTTACTTCTAATCATCGCCTAAAAGAACGCTTTGGAAAGATTATCCTATTATCAGAATCTCCATTCTCTGATACTGGTGCACTTACTTGTGTAGGCTTATACCGACCTGACCAAAGTCCATCTTTAGAAGTTTGGCAAGATGATAAAGTTAACTATGGCTTTTATAGAGATATCAAAGCTGCAGTAGCTGTTCCTGATTATTCAATCAATATCAAATTTAATGCTAAGTCGGGTCCAATTCTTTTCAGAGCTGTAGATATGCTAGAGAAGGATAAACGAGCTGAATTTTTTGTGTATGATGAATTTATGAAAGCTCGCAAGAATAAGCCAATTCGTAATAGTCGGCTTACTTGTATTATTGATTTAGATTTAGATGGTATTGATTTACATACATTTGTAAAGACCTTGAATAAGAACTTGGAAGCTTATCGGTCTACACCAGCCGAACTTCTTAATACATCATTTCTAGAAAAGACTAAATATGGAACATATCGGAAAATGATCGGCTTAAAAGTAGCCAGAGCATTAATCGAGAAAACATTTCACGAACTCCATGGATAAGAATGAACTAAAACGGCTTTTCGAAAAAGCACAAGCCTCAACTAATCAAGCAATATTGGATGCTAGTAAAGCCAGGATTATTGTAGACGAATCGTATTGCCTTTACCTATCAATGTTTTCAGCTTACTCATATATTAAAGCTGAACATGCATTAGAAGATAATTATGAACAAGATATTACTTCCATTGCAGACTTTAGAGCAGCATTTAAGAAGAAGTTTCAATCTTCAATCTTCTTTACTGCTAAACGAGTATTAGGGGCAAATCCAAAGATGTCAAATGTTATTCTTGCCGGCGATTGTGCTAAAAAGAATATCTGGCGTAATTCGATCTATGACAGGTATAAGCTTCAGCGTCGTATTGCAGATAAGACAAAGAATCCATTTGACTTTGGTAAAGCTTTTAACTATGCTAAAGATATTCTTATTCCTGAATTCTTAGAAGATAATAAGGGTGCAAAACTTATTACTGCTGATAATGCGGAAGGCGATGATGTTATTGCAGCTATTGTTCGTTTATTACCAGAGAATGAACATAAGATTGTAATTGCTTGCGATAAAGACTACCTACAATTACTTGATCGTCCTAATCTCGTTTTAACAACTTGTCAAGGCCGAGTATTCGATCTTGAATCTGAATCAAAACATAAAGTTCTCCAGAAAGCTGAACATACTTTGACAGCTAAAGAATTCTTGCTTAAGAAGATATTGATCGGAGATAAAGCGGATAATATCGAACCTATTTTCGAACGTTGTGGCGAAGCTACTGCTTATAAATTAATCCTGGATAAGTCTCTATTAAAAGAGAAGTTAAAAGATCCGGTTATCTATGCAAAGTTTGAATTAAATCAACAGTTAATCGACTTTGATAATATTCCTGAATCTATTATCCAGGAGGTAGGTTCAGCATTAAATAACGATTAATGTTTGAAAGGAAAGTAGTTAGTTGTGATATCCAACCTCGCTATGCTGGTGGGGTTCCATTTAAGCTTCACGAATTAATTGCTTACCTAAATAACTTTGACCGGGTTCTTTATCTTTACAATGATAAGAATATCGGTGTTCCTGATACAGAAGAAGATATTAAGAAGATGCTTCAAGCGGATGATCCTCTTAATCTTACTCCTGAATTGTTTAAGAAGATTAAGTTTCGCCCGAAGGTTTACTTTTATTTCCGAGATATCTTAGATGAACCTACATGTTCTTATGAAGAATGTGTTAAGTTGCTTAAGATGCTTATTCTCCGTGGTGTAGACAATGCTTATGATCTATGTAGGCATGATCTTGAAACCTGTTTATCCGATAGGAATCTTATTTCAGATATCGAACATGGGATTAAACACTTCTATTACGATCCTAGCTTAGCTACAGATCTACTTCAATTCGATAACTGTATTAATATCGGTGGCTTTGAAAACCAGTGTAATGTAGAAATTAATCTCTATATGGATGCAATTGGTTTAAGCTATCAAAAGAATTACAAATTCATTTTCTAAGGCTTCCACTTAGAAAACTAGAGTTTTATATAGTATGGGAGCCGCCAAGCCAGTGATTAAGTATGCCATTGCATATGGAACCTGTGGAACTGATTATGAAAATAATGAAAGACTTACATTTCCACACAAATGTGATATATCCGCAGACCTTGATCGAGGAATGAACTGGGTATTTACAAATTCTATTAATGAATTTGCATCTCTTAGGTATACTAGTCGTATTAAAGATGCTGACTGGATTTTTTCTTCAGTTCTAGGTCATCCTAGATATGTCTACCCACATGAAACTGAAAATAAATTTACGGTTTGTATAGTAGGTGAAGCTGTAAACTTACCTGATAGAAAGATCTGCCCATTTGATTTAGCAATTTCATTTAATCCAGATAGTGGTCATAATATCTGGGCTCCTGTATATGCAGTGCAAGAACCAATTTATTCTGGTATTATTAACCTTGATAAACAAAGACGAGAAGGAACTTACAATCCAACAATTCATGAAAAGTTTTGTTGCACTGTAGTTAGTAATAATGATCCGAATTGCAGAATTAGTAATCCATCAATCGGAGTTTATAAAAACTTAAAACGTATTATTACTGGTGATCGTTATCATGCATTTGAACTACTTTCTAATCGTATATCTAGAGTAGACAGCGGAGGTAAAGCCTTTAATAATATCGGAGGCCCTGTAGTAGATAAAAATGAATTCCTTAAAAACTACAGATTCAATATCTGCTACGAAAATTGTATTTCCTCTGGTTATTGCACTGAAAAGTTATTCCAGGCATACTTAAATGATTGTATTCCGATTTACAACGGTGATCCGAATTTATTAGATTACATTAATCCTAAGAGCCTTATCTATACAAAAGGGTTAAGCGATGATGAAATTGTTGACCGTGTTAAAACAATCGAGAACAATCCTGACTTATATGAACAGATGATCAAAGAACCTATTTTCAATGATCCAGAGTTCTTGCCTAAGCTTAATCGATCTATTGTTAAGCGGATAATGATGTATCCAAAGCGCAAAATCCACATTTAATTGTTTACAAATTCGCCGCTTACTCATATAATTATTTTCAAAAATGAAATTCCGTATCTTATCAGATTTACATTTGACTTTAGAAAACAATGATAGTATTCTAAATCCTATCGAAGGGTTGAGAGAAAAGATTGATGTTTCTAAAGATAAAGAAGAAGGAATTATTACTTTAGTCGCTGGAGACATTTCTCATGATCCGACAATTACTAAAAAGTTCTTCGATATGTTCCCTGAAATGACCGGAGCGTTTGTCGAAGGTAACCATTTAGTATATAATCACAGCACATATACATTGCAAGAATTACAAGCAGGGCTTAAACATGAGTTTCCTGCTGGTTCTCATATGAAGTTTCTTGAAAACAATACTCTTGAACTTCCTAATAACTACTTAGTAGTCGGTGCTACCTTCTGGACCGATTATAACTTCTTTGGAACTAAAGAAAGAAGTGAATATTGGGCAGAAGCTTTTATGAATGATTTCCGATTTGGCAAACTTAATATTGATAAGGATGGCAATATCGCTGAAGCATTCGATAGAGATAGAGTAGAAAAATTTACAGCAGCATATCTTCAAAAGATTCATAAAACTTCTTTTGAATATATTAAAAGTATTGTAGAAGCTAATCCTGATAAGAAGATTATTGTATTAACTCACCACGCCCCGACTAGTAAAGCAATTAATCAACAATACAGGCTTAATAAGATTACTCCTGCATTTGTTTCTAACTATGATCAATTTATTATTGAGCATCCTAACATTGTAGCTTGGGTTTGCGGACATTCCCACCATTGTAAATCGGATATGCTTCATAATACAGCTATCTTGGTTAATGCAATCGGGTATAAAAGTGAAACCTATACTAAACATTGGGACTTGGTTGTTGAAATTTAGGCTTAAATAACAAATTAACAAGCATTTTCAAAACATGGCAAATAAAAAATATGAACTAAGTAAAGAAGATAAGATCCGGGCTATGGGTATGTCTGGCCGGACCCTCTATCGTATTATTGCATTAAAATCCTTTGGTGATGTTAAAGAAGGCGATGAAGGTGGTTATGTAGAATCAGAAGACAATCTTTCACATGACGGTAAGTGTTGGATCTATGATGATGCAATGGTTTTCCAAAAAGGTCGGGTCTTTGGTGATGCTAAAGTTAGTGGTGTTGCCCAAGTGTATGGCCCTGAAGCTGTAGTATTTCGTCGTGCTGAAGTTAAAGATAATGCAATTGTTTCTGGTAAAGCTAAGGTTGCAGGTGATGCAGTTGTTTCTGGAAATGCTCGTATTCTTGAATTTGCAGTAGTTTCTGGTAAGGCCCAAGTATTTGATAACGCTAAAATTTCTGGCGATGCTGTTGTCACCGAAAATGCCAAAGTATATGGTAAGGCTAAGGTGTATGATCTCGGACGAATTGAAGGTAAAGCAGAAGTTTATGAGAATGCCCAGGTTTATAGCAATGGCCGTGTCTTTGATAATGCTAAGATCTATGGTAAAGGCTCGGTCTTTGATGATGCTGAAGTTTCTGGCAATGCTAAAGTATTTGATGATGGCAAGGTTAGTGGCGATGCTAAAGTAGATGGTTCTACAAAGGTTAATGGCTTAGCTTGGATCAAAGATTAATTACAAACTAAGCAACTTTGCAAAACAAAAAAAAAATGGATGATCCAAAGATCATCCATTTTTGTATATAAGAATTAATTCTTATGTTTGTAAGAAAGGGAATCCATTGGGAAAATATTTTTATATGCAACAAAGAAATAATAGCGCGGAAAACTTTTCACACAAGAATTTTTCCCATAAAAATAATTATTTACAAATAATTTGACAAGAAAGATCACACCCTTTAGGGTGTGATATGAATTGTCAAAAAAGTTTTTGAAAACCATAATTATTTTTATGTTGCCGACATAAATAAACTTGTATGGCTAAAGCATGCTCAGATGAAAAGAAAAACAAAATCAAAGAGAGTATGCAAGCAACTAGAGCCAAACGGTCTAACCAAGTTTGCAGAACTTACAAAGTCAAGATCGATTCTTCAAAGCTTACAAAGAAACAAAAAGAACAGCTAA
>CAVIPP010000003.1:17150-40626 GCA_963644615.1 Oscillospiraceae bacterium | reverse complement strand
CATTCCACGACCCACTTGAAGAACCACTTTCAGTAGGACCATATACTTTTGAAAGATTTGGAACATGGGATGAAAAAGGTAAATCTCCAATTTGTTTAGATAGATATAGTTTCGTTAAAACAATTATTTGATGGACACTAAAAACATTATTTTTGATCCACTTCCTAAAGAAGTTAGAACATATTTGGATTTGCCATTTAATCAAAGAGCCGAATATTTATTTAAGTATCATCAAAATTTTAGAATCACTGATAACGCTCTACCTTTTATTATTAAGTGGCCTATCACTAATCAGTTATCTACTTATAAGATTGAGATATTTTCTAAATCTATTTTTGTTAAGAAGACAATTCGTATCGAAGGTATTAAACAAAATTTTTATAAATTTAGAAATCCAATTCCTGGAGTAACTTATTTTTATCGCGTTTATGATGATAAAAATGTTCTTCTTCATGCGAATGAATTTAAAATTAAAGAAGGTCCTCGAATTATCGATTGTGGAAACATCGTTAATATTCGTGATATTGGTGGTTATCACACTTCCGATGGAATGCTTTCTTATGGACTTATATATCGCTCAAAAGAAATTTCTCAAAATGATAGAATGAATTTTGTTCCTAATAAGTTAGCTATTGAAACATTAGTGCTCGACTTAAAAATAAAAACCGAAATTGATTTAAGACTAGATAGTAATATTCCACCTCTTAAAGGTATTAAAAAATATTATCTAGGAATTTCACAATATGATTATTTATTCCCTAATATGAATAAAGATCGACCTTATGATGAAACTAGTTTGGTTAACCTTCGTAAAATTTTTGAGTTATTTACTGATATTAAAAATTATCCAATACTTTACCATTGTAGCGCTGGTGCAGATAGAACAGCGTCATTAACATTTTTACTCAATGGTTTATTAGGTGTTAGTTATGAAGATTTAGTAACAGATTTTGAATTATCATCTTTTTATGTTGAAAGGCGGTGGAGATCAGACATCGCCCTTAAAGACGATGAATATTCCTTTTGTGATAGTGGAGTCATGCAAGACGATGAAGGTAACCTCGTTTCGTTTAACAAGATTTATAAACATGTTATGGCGACTTATTCTGATGAGACTAAATCATTATCTAAAGCTATTGAAAATTATTTAATCAATGTTATCGGTCTAACAAATGAAGAAATCAAAGCAATAAAAAAGAATTTAATTGTTTCTAAAAACAAGTTCTAATTTAATAATGGAGGAAGGTCTTTACAATAATGCAAAATAATATTGAAGAATATAAAAAATTATTAGAAGAATTATGGGATAATTGGCTAGATGATATTATTAATGATGATGAATATTCTAAAAAAAGCACGATTGGTTAATGGAAAATGGTTCGCTAGAATTATTTGATTATTATATTGAATTATATAAAGGCAGACCTATTGAAAAAATATATTAATTTAAAACAAGAATTTAATAAAAAAGGTAAATAATAAATTGTAAAAAAATAGAGGTAACTTATGGCAAAACACGAACGTTTCTTTGGACTTCATTTCGATTATCATGCGAATGAGAAAACAAAAGATATTGGTAAAAACTTTGATGAACATATTCTTGAAAAAATAATCAAAGAAGTAAAACCTGATTTTATTCAATGTGACACGAAAGGGCACCCTGGATTAACTTCTTACTATACACATGTTGGATATATCGCTCCTGGGATTGTTAAAGATTTATTAAGACAATGGAGAGATGTGACTCAAAAATACAATATCCCACTATATTCTCATTATTCAGGAATATGGGACAAAAAAGCGACAGCAGTTCATCCAGAATGGGCAGAAGCTTTTTTAGATGGAACACTAACGGACAGAGTCAGTGTTTTTAGTAAATATGTCGATGAATTAATGATTCCTCAATTAAAGGAATTAATTAATGATTACCATATCGATGGTGCATGGGTTGATGGAGATTGTTGGGCATTATTGGTGGACTATTCTGATAACGCTAAAAAGGCATACGAGGCAAAATATCATAAAAGTGTACCTGCACCAAACGATAAAGACTACCGTGAATATTTAGCCTTTAATCGTGAAGGTTATTTAAATTATGTTCGTAAATATATCGATGCAGCACATTCATTCAACAAAGATTTCATGATCACAAGTAACTGGATGAATACTGCTTGGGTACCAGACAATATTAATTTTACCGATTATATTTCGGGAGATTTGTCCGCAACTAATAGTGTTGACAGTGCTCGCTATGGTGGAAGAATCATGGCTATGTTTGATCGCAACTGGGATATGATGAGTTGGGGAATTTCTTTCCCAGTCCATCATTCAAAAAGTGCTGTTCAATTAAAGCAAGAAGCTGCCTGTACTTTGGCTATTGGTGGTGGCTTCCAAATCTATAACATGCAAGATCCAACAAATGTTGTTGTTGAACCAAAAGCAATATCCACTTGGGCGGAAGTTTCTAAATTTGTTCATGGCCGAAAACAATATTGCTATGGTGGTGAATTTGTTCCAGATTTAGGCTTACTTTATTCTGTGTCATCTTATTATGACAATATTGATACTGTCTATAATCGTGATTGTCCTTTCAATGAAGAATTTTATGGAACAGTATTAGCTTTGCTTGATCAGGCGGTATCTGTGAATGTTATTAGTGAAGAAAAATTAACATTAGATATTTTGAAAAAATACCCACGCTTTGCTGTTGGTAATTGTACGACTCTACCTAGAGAAGTTATTGATATGCTCTTAGAATATGTAAATAATGGTGGTGAACTCATTCTTATTGGTGCGGACACAACAAAATTATTTGCATCATTTCTCGCATTAGATATTGAAACACATAAAGACAACCATCCAATCTATTTTATTGATGGGGATCATTCGTCATTAGAGATGAGAGATTCATTCACATTAATAAAGAGCAAAAACGTCGAAACAATTGTGCCTCTTTTTGAAGGAATTATTGAAGGAGATATCTCTTCAACAAATCCACCTCCAACAATTTTAGAAGGTAAACTGTCCTATCCTGGATTATCTAAACTTAAATTTGGTAAAGGCGAAATCTTATTAGCGCCTATGAATCTAGGTAGACTTTATTTATATGAACGAACTGTTGAAGAAGAAGATTTCTTCAATAAGATTATTAAGAACACAAATAGACAACTTATAGATCATAACCATCATGGTGATATTGATGTTATATATCGTAAAAAAGATGGTAAATATTATTTGCATCTAATTAATTTACTTGGCTCGCATCGAGTTAGTACTATTTCATCGTTTAAAAACATTCCGCTTGTAAGTGATTTAAATGTAACTATAAAATCTGACATTAAGCCTATATGTATTATTTCTAGACCTGATAATCACAAAGTTGATTTTAGTTATGATGAGACAAAGAAAGAAATTTCAATTCATTTTGATTTTCTCGACTTATACGAAATAGTGGAAATACAATTCTAAATTTCTAAAGCATTTCGATTGATAGGCAATATTTTTTACTTTCTTGATATGCTCACTTTAATAGTGAATTTTCACCATTAAAGGGATCCACAAATATTGCATTATCACCAAAAATGGATTATTGAAAAATAAATTAATTATATAAAAAAATAGGCTTTGCAAATTTCCACAAAGCCTATTAGTGAATTCTATAAATTACTTTCTAATGTTTTTATACATTGGTCCGTACGCTTCACACGCACGATAATCAGCGCCTTCTAAATCTGAGCCAAATAGTGACCAAGATGATGGACGATAAATATCTTTTTCATCAACGTTATGCATTGAGACTGGAATCCTTAGTATTGAGGCGAGAGTTATTAGATCTGCTCCGATGTGACCATAAGTAATTGCGCCATGATTTGCGCCCCAGTGATTCATTACTTCATATGCACTTGTGAATGGTGCTTTACCAGTAAGTCTAGGTGTAAACCATGTACATGGCCAAGTATAATCAGTACGTTTCCATAATTTTTCAGAAACTTCATCTGGTAGGCAAACACTATAACCTTCAACTATTTGTAGTACTGGTCCTAAACCTTTGACTAGATTTAGTCTTATCATTGTCATTGGCATCTCAGCACGTGTTAGATACCTAGATGAGAATCCACCTCCACGGAAATAACCTAAGTCAGCATATGGCCATGTAGTAGCGTCCATACATTTCTTAATATCTTTATCAGTCATTTCCCACCATTTCTTCATTAGGTGATTGCCTTTTTCATCAGTGACTTCGCCACAAGCATCAAGACATTGCGCACCTGAATTAATTAAATGCAAGAAACCATCTGCATCTTTCGCGTGGCCTTCAATATCATAGCCTGTCACGCGTTTAACACTATTACCACTCCAATAGGTACGGACATCCGCAAATATAGCAGCAGTACCATTTAGTAGTCTTTCAAATAGCATTCCTAAACCATTTAACGTATCGTTTTCAGTCGCTAATGTATATGGTTCACGAGCACCATTCCAGTCGAACGAACTGTTAAGTATTGATTCTGGGAAGTCACAGTTTGGATAAAAGTCTGTCCACTGTCTTTGCCCTTGGAAACCTCCGACAATTGCATTATGACCAAGCGCTTCTTCTTCTGAACCTTCTGGAAGGTTGTTATTACCATTAAAGAGGTCTTTTATGATGCAACACATCTTAATAGTGAATTCCCAATCTTTTTCTTTTTGCTCAGGAGATTTTTGTAATTCCTTAGGATTCTTATCAATTCCAGGTTTACAATTTTCTTTAGCCCATTTAAGTGCTTTTTCATATTCTTTTTTATCGTAAATACCTAGTGTCATACGTCTAATAATTTCAACTTCGTCAACGCTTTCAACTCTCATGCCAAGATATTCTTCAATGAAGTCGTGACTAATAATTGAACCACCAATACCCATACAACTTGAACCAATTTGGAGATAACTTTTGCCTCTTAATGTTGCTGCAGCAATTGCGGCTCTACCAAAACGTAATATTTTAGTTTTAACATCTTCTGGAATAGTTTTATCGTCTTTATCTTGAACTTCATGTCCATAAATGCCAAATGCTGGTAAACCTTTTTGAGCATGAGTGGCTAAGACAGAGGCGAGATAGACTGCACCTGGACGCTCTGTACCATTAAATCCCCAAACAGCTTTAATAGTCATTGGATCCATATCCATTGTTTCAGCGCCATAACACCAGCAAGGTGTAACTGTTAAGGTGATATCTACACCTTCTTTTTTAAAATAGTCAGCACATTTAGCGGCTTCTGGCACTCGTCCAATTGTGCTAGGGGCAATGACAACTTTTACTGGTTCACCATTGCTGTATTTAAGATTTTCTTCTAATAATTTTTTAGCAGATAGAGCCATACCCATAGTTTGTTCTTCAAGTGATTCACGAACTTTTAAAGGTCCTCTTCTACCATCAATCGTAGGTCTTATACCTATTACAGGATAAGAATTAACAAAACGAGATTTCATATTCGCTCCTTTTTATTTAATATGATATTAGCACATTCACTTTGAAAATATTAATATTTAATATTTAAACAGTAATATTTTGTCGTTTTATATTTACAAAATGAAATAATTTAACGCAAAATATTATTGTTATATGAATAAGAAATATTTAATTAAAACAGTAGAGCATAAAGAAGACATTGATTGGAATAATATTCTAAAAGAAGACATCGCTGTTATGTCTTGGAAAGGGTATGAATTATATAAATCATATTTCCAGATTTGTTATATTAAAAATTCGTCGCTTTTAATAAAATTAACTTCTTTAGAAAGTAAACCATGGGCTAACGCAACAATTGATATGGGTCCTGTTTATTTAGATTCATGTCTGGAGGCGTTTCTTAGTTTTGATGGTAAGAGATATATAAACTTAGAGACTAATAGTTTAGGTGTTCGATTACAGGCTATTGGAGAAAATAGATATAACCGTATCCCTTTAATCGATAAAAATAATGACGGATTTAAAGTTAGTTCAAAAGTGAGTGATGCAAGTTGGTCAATTGTAATTGAATTACCTCTAGAGAAGATATGTGAATTGTTTGTAAACCTCAAAACTAATGATTTTAAAAGTGGATTTATGTTTTCTGGAAACTTTTATAAAACAGGTCTTAATCCAACCGATAAAAAAGAACACTATATGTCGTGGACAAATATAGATACATCTCAACCTGATTTTCATCAAATACAATATTTTGGTGATTTAGAAATTGAATAATTATTTAATTTTATCTTTGTTTTCTAATAGAAATGATATCGGT
Organism: Oscillospiraceae bacterium; assembly: GCA_963644615.1. Classification (GTDB taxonomy): domain Bacteria; phylum Bacillota_I; class Bacilli_A; order RFN20; family CAG-826; genus Fiminaster. Next base: position 34,363 of record CAVIPP010000003.1, on the reverse strand, counting down.
CCAGCACTCCAACCATGGCAAAGAGAATGGCGGAATCCTTTATAACAATATTTACCGAAATCGCCGTGAATATCTTTCTGATTATCTTTAACTAATTCATCAATTCGGCAAGAATTGTTCATCCAATCTAAATCAAAATCTTCCCAAAATGTTGTCGCACCTTTTTCTAACATCGCTCCATAATATTCTTTGAGCATGTTGATGGCGGTTTCAAAATTATAATTACTGACAGCTTTTAAAATGTAATATGACATAAATGTTGACATTCCATGTGCACCACTATTAACTAATAATTCAAATGATTCTTTATCTTTGTTTACTAGTTGATAAAAGGCAAGTAATTGTTTTTTCTTAGGAAGATTCATTTTCTTTTTAGAAAGTGAGTTAAGCATTCTATTTAATTTTGATGTATTAATAGTAAGTTCATTAAACATATTGATAACATTTGGAAGAATATATCTTAGTAAATTTATATGAGCATTCACTCTATCCTCAAGTGGTTCTTCTAGTGTTGGCCAATCAATGAAATAAAAATCACTTGGGCACTCTTTAACGTTTTCAAACTTCAAATTGCCTTCATTATCAATCGCTTTATCTAACTGAGAGATTATTCCATTGATATAATTTAGATGTCTTTTAACAAAAGTTTTGTTTTTGCTATATGAATAGACATCATAAATAATGAGTAAATACCAAATTGAATAAGAAGGAATATCGTTTAACCAGCACGGTAATCTATAAGATTGTTCAGCGGTATTAATGCTTTCTTCAATCTGTTTTATGTTTCCGTATAAATGTAAAATTGCGTGGACTTCTGGTTCCATATCACCAATCCAGACAAGTCTATCCCTTTTAATACCGTCCCATATACGATTTTGAATATTTAAATCAATAGTTCTTTTACTAACATCAAATATTTTTTCTAATAATTTGTCACTTGAATTAAAAGATTCTTTCAGTTTTAAATTTCGATACCATTCTTTCGCATAGACCGACTTGATATTAAGAGGTAATTCACCCAAATTATCAATTCGAACAAATCTAAAACCTGTATCTCCAAAAGATTGATCACTCATCGCGGGCAGATTAACACTAAAATCTCTTAATGAGTGGTCGTTACAAGCACCTTTTTCATTTAATTCTGCGCACGTTTCGTTTGCGGATTCACCAAACCTAATTCTAACTGGATGCTGGTTTTGAGGAGAATTATTACTACTAGTTAATATTCTAATTCCACCCATAATTTCTTCACCAAAATCAAGAATTATAAAGCCACCCTTCTTTATTGAGGTGACTATTTCTTCTTTTATAGAGATTTGTAAATCCTTCTTTTCTAAAAGATGATCTGCTTCAACGACATCAAATGATTTATGTATTATTTTAGTCGGTAAACGATATCTAATTTTTCTTTCTTCTTTAATCATATTTTCTTTTTCCTAGATTTAAGATAATTATAACTTAAAATAATTAAATTTATTTCGCAACAAAATAATTTATATTTATATTAAATTATGTCTATTGATTTTTTACTTCAATAAATTGTTTTATCATGCCTAGTTAAATGATATAACTATTAATGAAATTTTAAGTTATTTCTAAAGAAAGGTTTATTAATAAAATGAAAATCACCAAATATCAAAATAACCCAATTCTATCACCACTTGAAAATAGTGAATTCGAAGCAAAATGTGTTTTAAATCCTGCTGTTATTTATGATGATGAAAAACAACAATTCGTAATGATTTATCGCGCAGCGGGCACTGATGATGCACATGTTATTAGACTTGGTTTAGCTACTAGTAAGGATGGTGTTCATTTTACAAGATATGAACATAATCCAGTTTTTTCTCCAATTAGAGGCACTCCTGATGGAGGATGTGTCGAAGATCCTCGATTAGTTAAAATCGGTGATACATATTTTATGACATACGCCGCTAGATGCTATGCACCTGGACCATATTGGCTACCTGAATGGCCGTTTCCACCAATCTATATTACTAAAGATGATGTTCACACAAATGACATGCCAACATTTGCAAAAAGTAATGTGACAATCACCTATTTAGCGGCTACAAAAGATTTTATTAATTACCAAAGACTTGGTCGACTAACTGAAAGTGATATCGATGATCGAGATGTCCTTATATTCCCTGAAAAAATAAACGACAAATATTACATGATTACTCGTCCAAAATTCCCAAATGTCGAAGGAATTAAAATGCCAAGTATTTGGATTAGTAGTGGTTCAGACTTACTTAATTTTGACAAACCTCAATTGTTGTTCACTGGTGAAAACGATTGGCAAGTTCAACGCATTGGAGCAGGAACTCCACCAATTAAAACTAAGTATGGTTGGTTTTTCCTCTTCCATGGTGTGGACGCTAAAGGGGTATATCGTGTCGGTGCGTGTATTCTTGATTTAAATAATCCAACTAAAATAGTTGCAAAGACAGATAAATGGATTATGGAACCTGATACTCCTTTTGAACTTGAAGGAATTTATGATGGCTGTGTTTTCCCTACCGGAACCGTTGTAAAAGATGGCACCCTTTATATATATTATGGATGCGCTGATAAGCATATTGGCTTAGCGACTGTCAATTTTGATGAACTCCTCGATTATGTTATGGAAGGACATTAATAACATGAACAAAGTTAAGACCTTATCCTGCTATTTAGAATGTTCTTCTGGGAACGCTCCAAAAGTTTCTCAAATTAAAAGATTTATAGATTATATAAGTGCTTTTGGTTATCAAGAATTTTATTTTGGGCTGACAGATGCTTATAAAATAGATGAATATCCTTACTTTAATTACCATCGTGGTAGTTATTTAAAAGAAGAATTACTTGATATTGAAGCATACGCATTAAGTAAGGGTGTTAGAGTTATTCCTGCCATCCAAGTTCTCGGCCACCTTCAATATATTTGGAGACATCAATCATTCCGTGAATTTATGGATACTAGATCTATTCTTGAAGTTGGCAATCCACTCTCTTATAAACTAGTGGATGCAATGTTTAAAAGTATGGCATCTTCCTTTAAAGGAAGAACTATTCATATTGGAATGGATGAAACGTTTGGTTTAGGGATGGGTGAATATCTCCATAAACACGGTCTAAAGGATAAAAAAGTCTTACTGCTTGAATATTTAAAAGAAGTCGTAAAGATTGCTCATAAATATGATTTTCAAATTGAGATATGGGGTGACATGTTAACTGATGATAAGTGTACAACTATTTCAATAGATGATATTAAAAAAGAAATTCCTGAAGACACTCTCGTGTGGCTATGGGATTACGATAGCAAGGATACAAATTTGTTAAATAAAAAAATAAAAGACATGCAAAAACACGCCACAACAATTGGATTTGCAGGATGTGCTTGGAAACATACTAGTTATGTAGCAGCGAACAATTACTCAATTCCTCGTCTCATCAAACAACTAGATGTTTGCTGTAAAAATAATATAGATAAATATATGGTTACAATCTGGGCTGATTTTGCTATCCCAAGTTCTATCTATAGTGTTTTGCCATCGTTATTTATTGCTGGTGAAAATAATCAAAATGAGCCAGTAGGTAATGCAAAATTAAATAAGCAAAAATTTTATGATATTGTCGGTGTAAAATATGATGATTTGTTAAGTTTAGATTTACTTAATAATCCATATAAACATGATCGTACAAAATATTATAACAATACATCCTATATCGCGTTTTTTAGCGATATGTTGCTAGGAAATTATGATTTATACGCAAGTGAAGAAGTAAATAAAAAATATCATTTATTAGCGAATAAATATCGTTGTTTTGCAAAGAAATATGTAGATGTTAACTTTAGTTACTATTTTGATATGACTTCTAATTTTGCTAATGTTTTATCTTTAAAAATTCATTTAGCAGAAGCTATTCGTAACGCTTATTATAAAAATGATAAAGAAGCGTTAAATGCTTACTTAAAACACATTGATAAACTCATTAAAGCAGTTGAGAAATTTAATAAATCATTTGATAAATATTTCTTAAATGAATATCAAGCGTTTGGACTTGAAATATCTCAGCTTCATCATGGTTATTTTTTGACTAGACTTACTTATTTAAAAACAAGATTAATTGATTTTATTAATAACGGTACAGAAATCGGTGAATATAAGGAACAAACTTTAAAAGCTAACTATATTCCTGACGCAAGCGAAGATTGCTATTTAAACAACAACTTTGAATGGTTAATAACTTATAACAATCCACAGTAATTGTAATTAAAAGTCATATACGTATATAAAAATCTTGTTAGTTTATTAGATTTATTATTAATCAAATTATATTTGAATAATTCACTGTGCTATAATTTTCCCACTATGAAACTTATTGTCGGTTTAGGAAATCCAGGTAAAGAATATGAATCAACCAGACACAATTCTGGATATTTAACTATCGATGCTTTAGCAGATCTACTTCAAGTTGAAATAAATAATGATGGCTTTTTCGCTAAATACACAAAATTCAAAATTGACGATGAAGATGTGTTTTTACTTAAACCAACGACGTATATGAACTTGTCTGGTAAGTCAGTACTTGCTATAAAGCAATTTTATAAAATTGATTTAAAAGATATTCTTGTCATCTATGATGATATGGCAATTAGGGTCGGAGAGATTAGACTACGCTTAAAAGGTTCCAGTGGTGGTCAAAAAGGTATTCAAAACATTATCGACTTATTATCTAGCGAAGATATAAAAAGAATTAGAATCGGTATTGGTGAACCTACTTATGACGCAATAGATTACGTATTAGGAAAACCAAAAGGTGATGAAGCTCTCGATTGGAAAAAAGCAATCAATCGAGCCGCTAAGGCAGCAAAAGAATTTGCTCTTGGTGAAGAATTTTCAAAAATTATGTCTAAATATAATGGTGGTGAAAATAGTTGAGTAAGAAACTACTAAATATATTGGAAAATTCAGACGCTGTTACCTCCCTCTTAACGAAAAGAGGGAATTTTTATGTTGATGATTCAATAGGTATTTCATTATTAGTCGCGTGTGCTTTTAACAAAGTTAAACAAAGAATTTTATTATTAACCTCAAGCTTATATTCTGCTCAAAAAATTGCCGATTATCTTTCAATGCTAATTGGTGAAAATAATGTACTTGTTTTTCCTGCGGACGATGTTCTTAGATGCGAACTTATTTCTTCGTCGAAAGAATTTTTAGCTCAAAGAATATTTGTCTTAAATGAAGCATTATCAAATGAAAAGAAAATATTTATTGCTCACTCGTCTTCGTTTTTAATGCCTTTGCCACCTATTGATGAATTTAAAAATTCAATATTTGAGATTAAAGTAGGCGATGAAATCAATATTGAACAAGTTAAACGTAATTTAGTTGAATTAGGATATTTATTAACTCAAAAAATAGATCAATCTCTCGAATTTGCGACGCGTGGTGATATATTAGATATATTCCCAGTTAACTACATTAAGCCAATACGTATTGAATTATTTGGTGACACAGTTGAATCAATTCATTATTTTGATATATCAACTCAAATTTCTAGTGAAGATATTGATAGTGTTCGTATTTTGCCTGCTAATGACACATTAATAAGTGATGATGAAATTGCATTATTCTATAAGAATATTGATAAGCAGCTTTCTTTTGACAAGTCATTATTAAGTGAAGATAAGTTTGAATTATTAAAGCAAAATGTTGAACTCGATTATGAAAAAATTTCAACTCATCTATTTCATCCTAGAACGTATAAATATTATCAATATATTAAGAGGCAAGCATCTTCGCTTCTAGACTATATAAAACCAGATTTATTAATAGTTAATAACGATAAACAATTTAAAATATCGTGTGATTTAACGCTTAAAGAATCTAGCGATTATTTCACTTTCTTATTTAATGAAGGAAAACTTCTATCTCACCAAGAGATGTATTTAAAGCCTTCGAAAATTCTTAAGGGTTATTCTTATGTCTTAACTCATCCATTCGTTGAAAAATCTGATGATGTTCATTTCGACATTCATCCAATTGTTTTTTCTAAATCAACATTATCTAATATTGATATTATTCTAAGTTCATATTTGTCTAGTAATGAAAAAGTTGTTATTTCATTAGTAAACAAACAACAAATTGAAACAGTTGTCTCATTACTTAAAGAGAAAAATATCGATTATGAATATATTGAAGGATTGTCACTTCCTGAGAAGAAAATTGGAATCACCTTATTTCCTTTAATTGAAGGCTTTGAATTACCAAAATATAAATATATATTCATCTCTTCTAAAGAATTATTTGGCTATCAACCTAAAGCTGGAAACTATCTATCAAGATATAAGGAAGGAACAATTCTAAAGAATTTTGAAGAATTAAAGCCTGGAGATTATGTTGTTCATGAACAATATGGAATAGGTAGATATCTCGATGTTAAAACTCTCGAATTTGATGGTAAACATACTGATTATTTACATATTGAATACGCTGATAAAAATATAATTTATATCCCTCTTTCACAATTTAGACTCGTCAGAAAATATGCAGGTCGAGAAGGAGCCTCACCTAGACTGTCTAACCCTAATGGAAAAGATTGGGAAAAAACTAAAAAGAGAATCAAAGAAAGAATTAACGAACTCGCTGATCGACTTTTTAAACTTTATAGTGAAAGAGCAATCGCTCAAGGATTCGCCTATTCGATAGATGACGAACTTCAATCTCAATTCGAAAATGAATTTCCTTTTGAATTGACTGCTGATCAAGCACAAGCCGTCGTAGATATTAAAAAAGACATGGAAAGTCCAATAGCGATGGACCGTTTGCTTTGTGGTGATGTTGGCTTTGGCAAAACAGAAGTTGCTTTCCGTGCAGCCTTTAAAGCTATTGAAAACGGAAAACAAGTTGCGATACTTTGCCCAACTACTCTCCTTGCCAAGCAACACCATGAAAGAGCAAAAGAAAGATTTTTAAATTACGGTGTAAAAATAGCGATTTTATCAAGACTTATTCCCGAAAATCAACAAAAAGAATATATGAAAGAAATCGCTGATGGAAACATCCATCTCATTATTGGTACACATAGATTACTCTCTAAAGATTTACACTTTAAAGACCTAGGTTTACTCATTGTTGATGAAGAGCAACGATTCGGAGTTGAACAAAAAGAGAGAATCAAAGAACTCAAAACAAATGTTGATGTTCTTTCGCTAAGTGCAACACCAATCCCGAGAACACTTCAGTTGTCTCTTCTTGGAGTAAGACCTGTATCTCAAATTAAAACTCCTCCATTAAATCGTGCGGCTATTCAAACATATGTTGCTCCTTTTAATTTTGCTGTTGCTAAAGAACTCATAGAACGGGAACTTTCTAGAAAAGGTCAAGTGTTTTATGTTCATAATGTTGTCAATTCAATTTTTTATACTGCAACTAAAATACAAAATGCTATTCCAGGAGCAAGAATTGGTGTTGTCCATGGCAAAATGAATAAAGATGATATCGATGATGTCATGGAGAAATTTTATAGCGGCGATATCGATATCCTTGTCGCAACTTCAATAATTGAAAATGGTATTGATGTTACAAATGCAAATCTGATGATTGTTGAAGATGCTGATAATTTTGGTTTAGCGCAACTATATCAAATTAAAGGGCGAGTTGGCCGAGGCAATCGTATTGCTTATGCCTATTTATTTTATAAAGAAGCAAAAATAATGAATAAAGCTGCTGAAAAAAGACTTAAAGCAATTCAAGACTTTACTGAACTCGGCAGTGGCTATAAAATTGCACAACGAGATTTAATGATTCGTGGCGCAGGCGATATTTTAGGACCTGAGCAAGCCGGGTTTATTGATTCAATTGGACTTGATTTATATTTAAAACTGCTTGAAGAAGCTATTAACGAAAAGAAAACAGGTATACCAACTGAGCCACCTAAACCATTTAAAATGTTTTCTGTTGACGCATATATCCCTGATACGTATGCCTCTAGAGAAGACAAAATTGAACTTTATCAAGAAATAGATAATGTTACTAGCGAGAAAGAATTAAAAGATATCACTTGTAAAATAAGAGACATTTATGGCAGATTGCCTGAACAAGTGAAAATCTTATTGGAATCGAAACGTATTGATATTTATTTATCAAAAGAAGAATTTGATGGTGCGAACGAATACCATGACTGTGTTGAAATTATTTTATCGAAGAAATTTTCAACCATAAATGGAATCGGAGCTACCTTATTTGAAGTCTTAGAACCATTCATTGACCAAATTAATCTCACATATTTTCAGAAGGTTCTTAAATTAAAAGTAATCAAAGAAGGTAATTGGATGAATAGACTACAAACCATTCTTGAATGTGTCGATTCGCTTTATAGGAAAGCCAAAAATGAGACTAGATAAATATTTAAAAGTTTCGCGAATTATTAAAAGAAGAGTCATCGCGAAAGAATACATCGATAGAGGCTATGTAAAACTTAACAATAAAGTTGCAAAAGCTTCTAGTGAAGTCAAAGTTAACGATTTATTAGAAATCTCTTTTAAAAACGAAATTGCTTATTATAAAATAATAAATATATTTGAAAGCGCGACAGAAGAAAAAGCTAAAAATATGTATATAAAAAAGGCAAAATAATATGTTATTTAACTATGAATTTGATAAGAATGCGACTTACCTACTCGCATGTTCATATGGTCCTGATTCGATGGCGTTATTTGATATGCTACTTAAGGCAAACGCAAAAATAGTTTGCTGTCATGTCAATTACCATAAAAGAGGCGCTGATAGTGATGACGAAGAAAAAAATCTTCGTGAATATTCAAAAGCGCACAACGTTCCTTTCGAATGCCTTGATGCTAGAACAATCAAAAAAGAAGGCAATTTCCAAGAGTGGGCCCGTGAAATTAGATATATGTTTTTTTCTCAAATGTATTATAAATATAACGCAAAAGGTATATTTATTGGTCACCAACAAGACGATTTACTTGAAACATATATTTTCCAACGTCGCCGTGGTGGTCATGTCGATGAATATGGTCTTAAAGAAGTCACCCAATTGAGAGGTATGACAATTATTAGACCTCTATTAAATTACACAAAAGGGGAACTCGAATATTATGATCGTGAAAACCATGTTCCTTATTCTGTTGATAGTTCTAATTTAACCGACATTTATTCAAGAAATCAAATTAGACACAATATTGTTGAAAAAATGTCTAAAACAGAAAGAGAACATCTTTTAAATGAAATTCAAAGAGCAAATAATGAACAAGAAGAATTCATCGAACAATTAAATGAAAAAGTTGATCCAAATGATACTTCATTAGATATAAGAACTATCATCGCTTTGACTAGGCGCGAATTTAAAGAAGTCTTAATTAAATTTGTTAACTCGCTTGGCACTCATGTCGATTTATCTGATGGACGTATTGAAGAAATTAGAAAAATTTGCTTGTGCGATAAACCAAATGTCACTATGAAACTCGCTGAAGGTGTCTACCTCTTAAAAGAATATGATGTTCTTGTAATGGCTCCTTCAATTGAAAAAGATGCTTATTCTTTTCTCCTTGCGGAACCTTCCTCATTATCGACTGATTATTTTGATATAGATTTTTCTAATGGTGCGGAAGATAGAGGAATTAATCTAAGTTCATATCCACTTACAATTAGAAGTGTAAAAGAAGGAGACACTTATAAAGTTGGTCCTAATTTGTGCAATGTAAGAAGATTGTTTCTTGATTGGAAAATGCCTCTAAGATTAAGAAAATCATGGCCTGTTATTTGTGATAGAACAGGGAAAATAATTTACATTCCTAGATACCGCAAAAACTATGTCGATAATCACAAATCGAAATTTGATATAAAACTTTCATAATATATTCATGATTATCCCAATTTTTTGTGTTTTACTATTATTTATTAAAAGTAATCTATATAATTACTTTGCGAACTAGATAATCTCTATTTTATTTAAATAAATAACAAGGAGGTCGACAAATGGATAACGATCAAAAACAAAGAAAAAGTATATTTAGAATGATACTTCCTTATCTACTTATTGCGGCTGCAATGTCTTTGTTTATAGGGCTTATTGTCTCTAGAAACACATCGAAGGTTACTGAATGGCATTCAAATTCGTTATATCAACAACTAGAAAATAACTATGTTATAACTGCGAATGTTTATAATAAGCAAACTTGTGTAACTGTCTCAGGACGTGCCGTTTTACAAACCGAAAGCAATCCAGCAGATACTTCAAAACAATATGCTTACACAGTTACTATTGATACAAATTATTGGAATTCTGCTGAAGGCTATGATTTAAATGGAGACGGAGAAATTGATGGCAATTATTGTGAACTTTTCAAAAAGAGTATTCAATCCTATATTAAAGCAGTCGGCAACAATAATATTGCAAGTGATTTAAATGCTTATATGGTCGACCATTATGCTTTCGAAACTAACTGGTTTGAAACATGGGGACCAACAATCGTTATTTCTTTAGTCACCGTTTTAATTGCGGTCTTTTTATTCTCACGATTAGCTGGTTCTGTCGGTAAAGAAAATTCTAGAGCCCTCGACTTTAATAAAAGTAGAGCTCGCAGAGTTGAAAATTCCAAAGTTAAATTTTCTGATGTCGCTGGCTGTGATGAAGAAAAAGCCGAGATGGAAGAAGTCGTTGAATATTTAAAAGATCCTAAGAAATTTGCCAAATTTGGTGCAAAACTTCCAAAAGGTATTCTTCTTGTTGGTAGCCCAGGAACTGGTAAAACATTATTAGCGAAAGCTGTCGCAGGTGAAGCTGGAGTTCCATTCTTCTCAATTTCTGGTAGTGATTTCGTTGAAATGTTTGTCGGTGTTGGTGCTGGTCGAGTTAGAGACATGTTTAGAAAAGCTAAACAAGCCGCTCCATGTCTTGTCTTTATCGATGAAATCGATGCCGTTGGTCGACAAAGAGGTGCTGGTTTAGGTGGTGGAAATGATGAACGTGAACAAACACTCAACCAACTATTAGTAGAAATGGATGGTTTTGAAGATAATTCTGGAATCATTGTTATTGCTGCTACAAATAGAGATGACGTTCTTGATCCGGCTTTATTAAGAGCAGGTCGTTTTGATCGAAAGATTACTGTTTCTCTTCCTGATAAGGCAGGTCGTGAAGCAATATTTAAAGTTCATGCTAGAAACAAAGTCATCGCCCCTGATGTTGACTTTATCCAACTCGCAAAACGTACAGTTGGATTCTCGGGTGCAGATATAGAAAATATTCTCAATGAAGCCGCCATTTTAGCGGTACGTAGTAATAAAACTGCTGTCACCATGCAAGATATTGATGAAGCAATTGACCGAAGAATTGCTGGTCCTGCTAAATCAAGTAAAGGTCTTAGTGAACAAGAAAGAAAACAAGTCGCCTATCACGAAGCTGGCCACGCTATTATTGGATTAAAACTCGAACATTCAGATAAAGTTCAAAAAATTACAATTATTCCTCGTGGCACGACTGGTGGCCACGTCTTAATGACACCTGAAGATGATAGATTCTTGTTAACAAAAACCGAATTAGAAGCACGTATCGTTGGTTATTTAGGTGGTCGTTCTTCTGAAGAAATTTTCTTCAAAGATGTTTCCACTGGTGCATCAAATGATATTGAAGTTGCAACTCGCATTGCTCGACTAATGGTTACTGAATATGGAATGTCTTCACTTGGACCAATTCAATATGAAAAAGATACTGGTTCAGTCTTCCTCGGAAGAGATTACACTTCGACACAAAAGAATTTCTCAACTCAAATCGCTTATGAAATTGATACTGAAGTAAGAAAGATTGTAGATGAGGCGCATAAAGAAGCGTTGAGAATTATTAAAGAATACAAAGACGATGTAATTCTCATTGCTGAAACTCTTCTCGATAAAGAAACAATCACCGCTGAAGAAATCACTTATTTACTTGAACATCGTAAACTTCCTAAAGCAAATGAAAATGTAGAGCTTAAGGAGCCTGAAGAAGTTAGTGAACCTTCTGATGATAATGAATATAAGGATGAATAAAAATTAGGGAGGGTAACCTCCCTTTTAGATATTATGTTTAAAATTGGAGATATTCTTATTGATGGCAAAGTTGTTCTTGCGCCCATGGCAGGAATAACTTCTTTAGCCTATCGTGAATTCATGAAGCCTTTTGGTGTTAGTGTTTCTGTCACTGAAATGGTTTCTGATTATGGCATTGTCTATGATAATGAACACACTTTTGATTATATCAAAACCGGAACGAGTGATAGACCTGTTGCTATTCAATTATTTGGGCACGAAGAAGATGTAATAATTAAGGCAATGAACATCATTATTGATAGTGGCACGCAATTTGATTTTTTTGATATTAATTTAGGTTGCCCAGTCCATAAAGTCACAAATGGTGGTAGTGGTTCTGCTCTACTTAAAGACGTTAAGAGATTAAAAGTATTTATGAGCAAAATTGTTGAAGCCTCTCCTAAACCAGTTACTGCCAAAATTAGACTAGGCTGGGATGACAATAATCTCAATTTTAAAGAAGTTATTAAAGTACTCGAAGAAGCTGGTGTTTCGTTGATTAGTATACATGCGAGAAGCGCTAAACAAATGTATTCAGGTTTGCCTAATTATGAAATGCTTAGGAACATTCGTGATGAGATGAGTGTCCCTTTAGTGGTCTCTGGCAACATATTCACACTTGATGATGCTATTAAGGCGATTGAAATTACACACGCTGATGCAGTTATGGTAGCTAGAGGTGGAGTTGGTAATCCAAATCTAGTAAAACAAATTGATGCATATTATAGAACTGGTCAGAGATTGCCTGATGTTTCTTTAAATGAAAACGTCAATAATTTATTAAAATTTACTGATATGCTTATTGCTGAAAAGGGAGAATATCGTGCAATTAGAAATTTGAGAGGAATTGCTCCTAAATTTTTAGATGGTTATCCAAATACTAAAGTGATAAAAAATGAAATATGCCAAACTATTAATACTAAAAATGATTTGCTTGAAATTTTGAAGAAATATTCTCTAATTTAATTAAATATGATTAAATTGTTGAGCGATATCATTGTGATATATCTATTTATTGAGGTGACAAAATGAACGAAAAATTAACTGATCAAGAACTTGCTAGACGTGAGAAATTACGTAAATTAGTGGAACTAGGGGTAAATCCTTATGGTCAAAGATATGAAAAAACAGACTCTTCAGCATCAATCAAAACTAAAGTCGAAGGTAAAACTAATGAAGAATTAGAGGCTAATCCTCTCAAAGTTCGGGTTGCTGGTAGAGTAATGTTTCTTAGGAAAATGGGTAAAGCCTCATTTTTATCCATTCAAGATAGAGACGGACATATCCAAGGCTACATATCAGTTGATACAGTCGGTGAAAAAGAATATGAGATTTTTAAACTCACAGATGTTGGTGATATTGTCGGTTTAGCAGGAAGTGTCATGTTTACAAAAACTGGAGAAGTTACCGTTAGAGTTGATGATTTTACATTCTTAACAAAATCATTAAAACCTCTTCCAGAAAAATTCCACGGCTTAATTGATGTTGAAGAAAGATATAGACATCGCTATCTCGATTTAATAATGAATGATAATTCAAAGAAAATTGCTTTTCTTAGACCTAAAATGATTCGCGCTATTCAACATTATTTAGATGAAAGAGGATTTGTGGAAGTTGAAACTAGTGTTCTTCAACCAATTCTTGGCGGGGCGAACGCACGACCATTTATCACTCACCATAATACACTCGACAAAGATTTCTATTTAAGAATCGCTACTGAGATTGCTCTTAAAAAACTAATTGTTGGTGGCATGGAAAAAGTTTATGAAATCGGTCGTCTATTTAGAAACGAAGGAATGGATACTAAACACAATCCAGAATTCACAACTATTGAATTATACGAGGCATATAGTGATTTAAAACATATCGGTTTACTTTGGGAAGATTTATTAAGATATGTCGCTAAAGAAACATGCGGTAGAACAACATTTACTTGTGGTGGTAATCTCATCGATTTAGAGCCTGAATTTAAATGGGTTTCAATGCCAGGAATTGTCAAAGAAAAATTAGGCATTGATTTTACAAGAAAAGATTTATCTTTTGATGAAGCAAAAGAATTTGCTAAATCAAAAGGAATTCAAATTGAAAAACATTGGACAAGCAATGGTTATATTTTGAATGCTTTATTTGAAGAATTTTGTGAAAAAGATTTAATTCAACCAACATTCCTATATGGCCACCCAATTGAAATTTCTCCATTAACTAAAAAGAGCGAAGATCCTCGATTTACTGAAAGATTTGAACTTTATATCAATGGTATTGAATACGCGAATGCATATAGTGAATTAAATGATCCATTCGATCAAAAAGAGAGATTTCTCGCTCAACTTAAAGCTAAAGAACTTGGCGATGATGAGGCTAACGAAATCGATTATGATTTCTTAAATGCTCTCGATTATGGTATGCCTCCTACTGGTGGTATTGGTATGGGTATTGATCGTCTTGCTATGTTTTTAGCGGAAGTCGATTCGGTTACTGAAGTTATTCTCTTCCCTTGCATGAAAGACGAGAAGAACAAAAAATAAATTCAAAAATTGAGATGGCTAAGCCATCTCTTTTTAAAATAAGAACAAAAAATGAATGTTTTTTAGTTTTCCGACCCAATTAGTTAATAGGAGGAAAAAAGAAAAATTATAGTTAGCAAATCAATTATTTTGGTTTCTTAAATGCCTACGCATATGCGTTTAAACTTGAATAAAGTTTTAAATTATTTATAATTACTTACGCGAGAAATCGTAAATATTCTCTCTACTATTAGAAAATAATAGTCAGAAGACCAAAGGGAGGTGCAAGTAATGAAAAAGTACGAAATTATGTATATCTTAAAGGCTGACCTTGAAGAAGCAGCCCGCAAGGCAGAAATCGAAAAGCTTCATTCTATTCTTGAGGTTAGAGGTGGAAAAGTCTCTAAAGTTAATGAATGGGGTGTTAAAGAATTTGCTTACCTTATCGATGACATGAATAAAGGATATTATGTCGTTATTAAGGTTAGTGCAGATCAAGAAGCTTTAAACGAGTTTAAACGTTTAGCAAAAATCGACCAAAACGTTGTACGTTATTTAATTACAGTCGATAAAGACTAATAACTAAAGGAGGATTAATTAGTATGATTAATCGTGTTGTTTTAGTAGGACGCTTAACTCGCGATCCAGAATTAAGAAGAACACAAAATGAAACCGCTGTCGCATCATTTACATTAGCAGTCGATGACAGAGTCAAAGATGCAGAAGGTAAATCAACGACATCATTCATCAATGTTACTGTTTGGAACAATCAAGCGGACAATGTGGCAAAATTCTGTCGTAAAGGTGCGCTTGTTGGTGTTGATGGTAGACTTCGTCAACGCTCATTCGAAAAAAGAGATGGAACAAAAGGTTCAGTCATCGAAATAATTGCAGATTCTGTTCAATTCTTGGAACCAAAAGGAACTAGAGAAATTCCAAATGAGGAATTCATTCCTGATGAAGCTCCAGTGGATGAAAGCAAAAATCTAGATTCAATCGATGTCACTGATGATGACCTTCCATTCTAATTAGAAAGGAAAATATTATGGCTTTTAAGAAAATTAGACCTCATAAAAAGGTTTGCTATTTTAGTAAGAACAAAGTTGCCTATATTGACTATAAGGATGTTGAACTTTTAAAGAAATTCATCACTCCTACTGGAAAAATTGCTTCACGTCATTCAACTGGTACTTGTGCAAAATATCAAAGAGAACTTGCCAAGGCTATTAAGAATGCACGTTATATGGCTCTTCTTCCATATGTTCAAGACTAATTGTTAACACATATTAAGTCGTCCGGACGGGCGACTTTTATATTTAACTTTATCAATAAGGAATTTGTATATAAGATAGTAAATAATTATGAATATTGAAAAGAAAAAAATGCTAGAGGGTAAACTATATAATCCTAACGACAAAGAACTCGTTAATGAGCGAAAAAAATGCCACAGATTGTGTCTTGAATACAATTTGCTATTTGAAGATAATCCTCGTCGCAATGATATTTTAAATGAACTTGGTATTAAGTTAGGGAAGAATATCTTTTTACAAGGCCCAATTTATTTTGATTATGGGTTTAATATTTCGTTTGGTGATAACTCGTACGCTAATTTCAATTTAACTATTCTTGATACTTGTAAGGTAAGTGTTGGTAAAGATGTTTTTATTGGACCAAATGTTTCATTAGTAACTCCGATACATCCACTTAGATATCAAGAAAGAAACATACGTTATTTAGATAATGGATCATTTTCAGATCTCGAATATGGTAAAGAAATAATTATTGAGGATAATTGTTGGATTGCTTCTAATGTTGTTATTTGTGGTGGAGTCACTATTGGAGAAGGTTCAGTTATCGGAGCGGGTTCAGTAGTCGTTAAATCTATCCCTAAAAATTCTCTTGCTGCTGGTAACCCATGTCGTGTCATTAGAGAAATTAACGAAAAAGACAAAATTATTTAATCTATATTTAGAAGATTTTTTGTTATTTGTATCGATTTCAAAAAATCTTTTTTCATATGATGAGATAGCTTGTTATCTTTTGGATAGCCTGAAATATTATATATTCCTCTAGGACCTATAAAGGTTGGCGAAGTAATTGAACTATCTAATAGTTTTATAGTTGATAGAGCTGCTTTTTGTGATGAATGAAAAAATATCTTCATAAATGATAATGCAACCCTAGTAAACCATTGTGGATATGCTTTAGAAATAATAGGAGTTGCTGTTATTCCCGGATGCACTAATAAAGGTATTAGATTTGTTCCCTTACATATTTCTATTAAATATAAATACAGATGAGCATTTAATAATTTGCTTTCAGCATACGTTTTATATTTACTTGTTGAAGTAATTGAATTTATATCATCATAATTTATCTTCGCTCTTTTTGCGGTCACTGATGTCGTGTAAATCAGTTTTACTGGGTGATTTAAGTGTTTGAAATAGTCTAATAAGTAATGAGTTAATAGAAACGGTCCTATATAATTCGTTTCAATCACTTTTTCAAAACCATCGTCCGTTAATTCTTTTGGTAGATTAAAAACCCCAGCGTTGCTATAAAAGAAGTCTATATTTATATTGTTTTTTATTATTTCATCACAAAAATTTCTAACCGATTCTATTTT
>CAVIPP010000003.1:4720-17140 GCA_963644615.1 Oscillospiraceae bacterium | reverse complement strand
TATTTTAGATGTATCAAGTAATAAATATGAAATCTTCGCTTTTTTATATTCTTTTTTGATTTCTAATATTGAATTTTCTGCTCTTTGCTTATTTCTACAAGCAATGATGATATTCATTTTTAAATAAGTGCAATATTTAGCTACTTCAAAACCTATTCCAGAATTTCCGCCTGTAATAAGTATCGTTTTATTAAATAGATTATCTTTATTAATATTTTTATCTATCCAATTTTTATAATTTTTCTTCATTTGTTAAATATTATACTACAACTGAAAATGTACTTTCTTGATTAGCAACTTTAAAAGGAATAAAATTTTTACGTATGAAAAATAAAATTAAGTCATTATTTATGATCTCAATTGGGATGTTATCTATTTTAGTAAGTAGTTGCAATGATAGTAACCATGTTAGCGATAGTGATAGTACCCAGACAAATACTGACTCAGATACTAAAGCAAATGATGACACTAATGATGGTAATTCTAGTTACTACACAGGCGAATATTACAAATTAATTTCCAGTTCACTATCGGGAAGCAACTTATCAAAAGCCCTCGCTTCAATTGTTGATATAGGTTCTACTTCTAGAAGTTACGATTGGTCAAGGTATGAAGCCGCAGATGAAGCGCTTGATGATTCAAATTCTATTTTATGTTTATATACTCGTCATAACATTAAGAAAAGCAGTCATTGCGGTAGTTATTCTTGGACAACATGGAACCGGGAACATATTTGGACACAAAGCAAATATCCAAATAGTAAAACAGATAATCACAACATCTTTGCATGCGAAGGACAAATCAATAATTATCGTGGTAATTTAAAATTTGGCGAGGTTGAACACACAAGTTCAAATCGTTTAACTGTATTTAATCATCAAACTAATTGTTATAAAACGAGTTCTATTTTTGAACCTTGCGATGAGGCTAAGGGTGAAGTTGCTCGAGCGGTTATGTATGGTGTTGTTATGTATAACTACACTATTAGTAACATGCTCGATGTTGAAATAGCATTGAAATGGAATTTAGAACATCCTGTAACGGAAAGAGACATTAAAAGAAATAATGTTGTTTATTCATTACAGAAAAACCGTAATCCGTTTTCTGATCACCCAGAATACGCCTGTCGAATTTGGGAAAGTACGAACGCGACAACTAAGAAGATTTGTGGAATGTAAAAACATTTACGAATTCGTGCTGTTTTTAAATAGGTTGTAATAACTATCAAATATACTGAATTATATTCCTTAAAGGATTATAATATTTATTAATCAGGATTAATTTTAATTTATGAAACATAATAAACTATATTTATTGGCTCTAGTATCTTTACTTCTTTGTGGATGTAATAATAATTCAACAAATAATAATTCATCAATTGATAATAATGATGATACTTCTCAAGGTGACAAGAGTGACACTACTGATGGTGGCGGCACAAGCGGAGATACAACCGACGATGATGATGGCGGAGATGCGCCTATAGAAGTAGTAGAACCTAAAATTAATAACGTTACCATCACGAATAACATCAGTGATTTTTATATTGGTGAAACTAGTTATGATTTATCGGCTGAAGTTCACGGAATAGATGGCACTAATGAAAAATATGATCGATATGTCACTTTTAGTGAATACGATACATCTATCATTGAAATTGAATCAAACCAAAATCACCCATATGTTAAAGCACTTAAAGCTGGCACAACAAGTGTTAAAGCGATCTCGAATGGTGATGAAAATAAATATGACGAAACTACTATTACTGTGCTCGATCCAATTGTTGAATCGATATCACTTTCATTAAAGGATTCAGTTAATATTGAAAAAAATCAAAGCATTACGTTAGAAGCCACAGTTACTGGACGAGGTAGTTTTACTAAAAATGTAGAGTGGTCGACTTCTGTTGCAAATGTAATTTCTTATACTGGTAATAATAAAATCACGATTACTGGTGAACATCTAGGTTCAACCAAATTAACAGCTTCTGTTGGTGATATTTTTTCATCGATTGATGTTAATGTTGTGGCCAATTTTAATTATGACACTGAAATGACTTATGACCTTGTTAGTAAGCAAGAAGACTTAATGCTTAATGAACGCTACATCATTGTTGGATATGATACAAATAAAGCCATGTCTCCATCTACAAATACTGGTGGCGATAAATTTAATACTAAAGCAATTACTAAAAACACTGATGGTAACCAAATTACAGGTGTTAAAGGTAATGAAGTTTATACATTTGCGTTAAAGCAAGGACTTAATGCAAACTCATATTCTTTAGAATACAAAAATAAATATCTTCAATATGGTGGTAACAAGAATTTAAAACAAGTTAGTACAGTTGATGCAAATAGTTCGTGGAATATTTCCATTAATGACGGAATAGCAGCTATTTCAGTTGATAGCACAAGTGTAGATGCATCTATTAAGCTTAACGGTTCCTTATTTTCAGCATATCCATCTACATCGCTTAACATGACCACAGTTCAACTATATAAATATAGTTCAGGCCGCGAACAAATTCATTTCCCATATGAAAGCACAATTAATTTATCAACTAATCTAACTTATACAAACAAATTAATTGTCGATGGATTCGACGCTACTAGGATTGATTACATTTCTAGTGATACCTCATTAGCGACCATCTCTGGTAGTGATGAAAATTTCACGATTGTTACTAATAGTAGTCTTGGAGAAGTTACATTGACTGCTAATGCATATCTTGATGAAGAACTCATTGCTTCAACATCTATTGTTGCTACCTTAGTTTCATATGTTTATTCGTTAAATGAATCGAACTATGCACTTGGTAAAAATAACACCTTATTAGATCCAATTTCTTGCAAAGCTGTTTCATACGATTTAAGTGATATCAAATTTTATTTTGGCATTGAAAAAGCGTATACAGGTGATAATTCTTATTACATTATTTCTAATAATAAATACCTCCAAAAATCAAATGTTTCGCAACAAAGTAGAGTCGTTTTGGGCGAAACAAAAACAGTTTGGAATGTTCTTATCGAAGATGGAATATATTATGTTTATACAGTTATTGGTGATTTGAATTATTATTTGTCCACCAATGATAATCCAATAGCTGGCGATTACTATTTTGTCACTACTATAAAAGTATCTATTGATATTGTTGGGGTGCCAACATCAATTTCGATAAATGTTGATTCAACAAACTTAGTTAAGAAGACATACAATGTCGATGAAACGTTTAATCCTAATGGATTAGTTGTTACTGCAAATTATGTGACATCATTAGGAAATAGGACTCAAGATGTTGCTACAAAAGTGATTTGGGATAATGAATTTGTTGATAATTCTATTTTGGGAACTGTTACATTATTGAATCAACCATATGATGTAGTTGTAAGTGGACTCACTATAACAAATTATGTTCTTGATAGAATTGAGTTAGATACTACAAACGCAATAACGAAATATGTTGTAGGTGAAAGTGTCAACACTAGTGGTCTTGTCGTTAAGACAATCTATAAAGATGGTGATAATGAAAGATCTGAAATAATTGATAATTCGCTTTTAAGTGTTAGCCCAACAACAATTAGCAAACAGACAGATAAGATAACTGTTAGTTATAACGGAATATCATCTTCCTACAATATTGAAACGATTGAATCTAGTTTTAAAGAAGTAGACCATCTCCACAAAGGATTCCATGTTGTATTTACTTCGAAAAGTAGCAATCAAAATTATGAAATGGGTAGTGATGGATTAAATTCGACAAAATTCAATGAAATTCCTTTTGGAAATACCGTATTTGAAATCGAAGAAATCAGGAATTATAAAGATTCTACTGATAAAACGATTCATGAGTACCGTTTTAAACTAATTGAGGTCAATGGCGCTACAATAAGTGATGAAAAATATTTAGCCTATGATGGCAAGTCGGGAACGAAACTTTGCTTAATCACTCTTGATAATGATTCCGAAGGTAAATCCATATTTGAATATTACACAAACGCATCAGATGGCTTCTCTTTAATTTCCAAAAACCTTCAAACCTCTTTAGCGTTTAATAATGATTCGAAAAAATTTGCTCTATCTCAATCTAGCGCATCAACGAGTACATATTCAGATGTAACGATATATTACGATTCTTCAATATTGTACGATTAATTTTTGTTTCACTTTAAATCTTTTTTATAATTGTTTTTATTAAAAAATAAAAAATGTGATGAATACTAATATGGTTTTTTCTTTTTTAGTTATGGTCTTGTTGTTATAATTAATTTCACTATGAATAAGCAATTAAAGAAAATAGAAATCTTTACCTTCGTTATCATACTTGTTCAGTTAGCGGTCTATGCTACATTTTCAACATTTTATTTTGCGGATTTACTAGGTGCAAAGAATTTCTTTGATCAAAATTTATCGATTGTCTTCTTTACTTTAGCGGCCCTCGCTATTTTAAATATCATTACAACTTTAGCGACCATCTATGGTTTTGTAAAGGCAAGACATAAATCAGATTTAAAGGCTGCTGATCTATTAGGAGACGATATTCAAGAAGCATATAACTTTGGAATGATTGGTCTAGTTATTGTCGATGAACACAACATGGTTTTGTGGACAAATGAATTATTTAGAGATAGAAAAATCGACATTTTAGATAAAAACATTTTAGAATGGCAACCAAAATTATCTGATTTACAGGGCACAGCTTTTGATTCATCTACAAAAGTGGAAATCGAAAATAGATACTATAGTGTAAAGTTCTTAGATGATGCCGGTTTATATATTTTTAAGGATGTTACTGAATTAGAAATTTCTGAACAAACTCAAAAGCGAGAAGCAGTCGTCGTAGGTTATGTCATGATTGATAATTATTCAAACATTTCAGAAAACGCTGACGACGCCAACGATGTTATTTCAAAAGTTAGAAACGAAATATTTGAATATTTCAAAGATATGAATGTTGCAATTAGACGTTCAAAAGCCGATACATATTTCATGGTTTGTAATTATGAATCGCTTGAAAAGATGAAAAACGATAAATTTTCTATTATCGATAGAATTCGCGAACTCGGTGAAAAAGAGCCGGTTCCTCCTACACTATCAATTGGAATTGCTCACGACTTTCCTGGCATTTTAAAACTTTCCGATATGGCTAGTAGTGCTCTTGAAACATGTATGGCTCGTGGTGGTGACCAAGTTGTCGTTTCTAAATTTGGTGAAGACTTGCTCTACTATGGTGGGAAAACTCGTGCCACCGAATCGAGAAATAAAGTTAAAGTCCGTGTCGTCAGCGACACATTAGTGTCTCTTATTAAAAATAGTGGAACTGTTCTTATTATGGGTCACACAAGTACTGATATGGATGCGATTGGTTCTTGCCTAGGTATTAAAGCAATATGTGATTTCTGTAATGTTAAATCCTGGGTTGTTTATAATCCAAGAGCCACTGAAACAAAAGCACGAGGAGCGATGACGAATTCATTCACTCGTGAACAACTAGCAGATATTACTCTTTCTTCGAGTGATTCAATTGAAATTGCTAAAACAAAATCGAATGTTTTATTAATTGTTACAGACGTTAGTGATCCAACCCGAGTCGTTGAACCTAAACTCATTGAAATGATTGATAAAATTGCAATTATCGATCATCATCGTAAAAGTGAAAAATATATCGATAACAATATCTTTTCTCACATCGATGTCTCTGCATCTAGTGCCTCTGAAATTGTCACCGAATTTATTCACTACTCATTCTCTAACCCAAAAATTAAATTACCCGCTAGTTACGCGACAATTATGCTTTCGGGTATATTCCTAGATTCAAATTTCTTTAAATCTAAATCTACATCTACAAACGCTTTTGAGGCTGCGATGGTTTTAAAGGAATATGGAGCAGACAATTTTAAAGCTGATGAATTCCTTAAAGATGAATACGAAGAAGTCGCCCTTGTTAATAAAATTGCATCGACAATGTATTCTCCATTTTATGGAGTGGTCATTTGTAAATCCGATGAAAATGATATTATTGAGCCTGCTACATTATCAAAAGTCGCTAACCATTGTATGGAAATGAAAGGTATAAATGCTGCGTTTGTTATTGGCAAATGTGATGAAAGAAAAGTGAGAATTTCTTGCCGTAGTGATGGTACTATCTCAGTTCAAATTTTAGCAGAAAAACTTGGTGGTGGTGGTCATCAACAAAGCGCCGCTACTGAGATGAGTAATGTCAGTATCGAAGAAGCAGAAGAAAGATTAAATAACGTTTTAAAAGAAAATCTATCTGATGCAAGAGTAAATAGTTTCGAGGTCAAATAAAATGAAAGTAATATTATTAGAAAACGTTAAAGGTATTGGTAAAAAAGGTGAAACCGTAAATGTAAAAGATGGTTACGCTGCTAATTATCTTTTGCCACGTCACTTAGCAGTTAAATTAACTGACAAATCACTGGAAGTACTTAATCAACAAAATTTAGATGCTGCTCAAAAAATTAAAGAAGAGACTTTGAAAGCCCAAGAAATTGCCAAAAAACTAGAAGGTATTGTTCTTGAATTCACCGCTAATACAGGTAGTGATGGTAAGATGTTTGGAACTATTTCAAATAAACAAGTAGAAGAAAAACTAAAAAACGAATTTAATGTCACAATCGATAAAAGAAAATTTATTGATAAAACCTCTATTGATAGGATTGGTTATACAAAACTTCGCATTGAACTTTATAAAGGTGTTGAAGGAGTAGTAAATGTTCATGTTAGTGAAAAGAAATAGGTGATAAATATGCAAAGTAAGAAAAAAGAACATATACCATATATCGCTATCGACAAATTGCCTCATAACAACGATGCTGAAAAAGCAGTTCTTGGAGCAATGCTTCGTTCATCGACAGTTTTAAATGAAGCATTAGCGAGACTTGATTTAATTGATTTTTATGAGGGCAACGAAAATCATCGTGCTATTTATAAGGCCATGCTCGACCTATTTAAAGCCGGTAAGCCAGTTGACCCTCAAACAGTTGTTAATCAATTAATAAATAACAAAGAACTTGATGTTGCTGGTGGAGCAAATTATCTTCTCGACTTAGCGGACTCTATTATTACTTTTTCAAATATTTCTATCTACATTCAAGATGTCCGTGATCAAGCAATTTTAAGAAGATTTTTAACGACGATCAATGAAATCCAAAACGACTATTTAGATGATGTAGTTGATAAAGATTTCCTTAATAATGCTGAACGAAAAATCAACAAAGTAACTGAACTTAGAAATATTGGTGACTTCAGAAGCGCTGCCGCTATCGCTCAAAGCGTTGAAAAAGAATTAGAAAATTTAAAAGTTTCATCGAGCGATGATCAAGTCACCGGTGTTCCTACTGGTTATCCTCGTCTTAATCAACTTACTCATGGTTGGCAAAAAGGCAATTATATTGTTTTAGCGGCCCGTACTGGCGTTGGTAAAACTGCATTTTCATTAAATTTAGCTCTAAATGCTTCAGTAAGAGGTGTACCTGTTGCTTATTTTTCACTAGAAATGAGTGCTGAAGACTTGTTTAAGAGATTAGTTTCTGGTGACTCAAATGTTAAATATAATACTCTTTTAACTGGCTTTGATCTCAATCGAGATGCAAGATTAAAACTTCAGCAATCGTGTCAACGTTTATCATCATTAAAATTCTATGTCGATGATTCTTCTGGTATTAACTTAGTTGAACTTATTTCCAAAATTCGTAAACTCAAAGCCCAAGAACCTGATTTAGGATTGGTTTTTGTCGACTACATTGGCTTAATTACAACATCTAATAAACGTAAAAAAGAATCTAGACAACTTGAGATTCAAGAAATTTCTACGTCATTAAAGAAATTGGCTTTAGAACTTAAAATAGCAATTGTCGCCGTTGCACAATTAAACCGTAATGTTGAACAACGTGGCGGAGAACCAATGCTCTCTGACCTTCGTGAATCTGGTTCTCTTGAGCAGGATGCTGATATTGTTATTTTAATGGCTGAAGCTAAAGCCGAAGACAAAAAGACATTTTCAAAGAAAAATCAGGATAATGAAAATTCATCAGCAACAATTAATTCTGCGTTTAATACTGTCGCCGAAAAAGAAGGTGGCGCAAATACAAAAATTGTCTGCGTCAATATCGCTAAGAATAGAGCTGGTCAACAAGGCAAAGCACTTCTTTTATTTAGAAGAGATTATGTAAAATTCGATACACCTACTAGAGAAGGTGAAGAATCTTTAATGAAGATTGAAGAAGCACGTAGTGAATATCTTAATCGAGATTAAATGAAAATATATGTGATAGAAAGTGGCAGTAGAGGAAATTCGACTCTACTTCTTGATAATGGACATCTTTATTTAATTGATATGGGTGTTCCTTTATTTGTTCTAGAAAGAGCACTAGCCTCGATCGGCCACAAGTTAATTGATATTGAAGCAATGCTACTTACTCACGAACATGGTGACCACACTCGTGGAATCTCTTATTTACCGCCATTACCTATTTATACAACTAAAGGAACCTGGGATTCCCCTAATAGTGTCGACATTACTCCATATAAAGATTTTAAAATAAATAATCTAATTATTACTCCATTTTCAACTTCTCATGACGTAAATGATCCTGTGGGTTTTGTTATCAACAATGGAAGTGAAAGATTAGTGTATTTAACTGATTCAGGATATATTCCTTCAAAAAGTTTGTCTTTATTAAAAAACGCTGATTATTATGTTATCGAATCTAATTATGATTATCGTCTTTTAATAGCGACTCATAGACCACCTTCTCTTATTAGACGTATTTCTAGTGATTATGGGCATTTATCTAATAAGGATTCTGCTAAATATATGGCTAAACTTGTTGGACCTCTTACAAAAGGTGTTGTTCTTGCTCATATATCACTTGAGAGCAACACTCACGAAGTTGCTATTGAAACATATCGTGGTATTTTTCAAAAAGCCCATCTTGATATTGATGACTACAATATTGTATGTGCAAGTCAATATGAGATGACTTATATGGGAAAATAAAAAGAGCATATGCTCTATTTTATCAACTTATAATGTCTCATGGCTTTTGCCCACCCATCTGCATCAATATCACTCGTGATATAATCGGCGACTGCTTTTACTTCTCTAACTGCGTTTCCCATTGCAACACTAGTTCCTGTAAATTGCAGCATTTCGATGTCGTTTGGGTTGTCTCCTAGTGACATTGCGTTATCAGGATTATAGCCATAATATTCTAAGACTGCTAAGATGCCCTTAGCCTTATCGCTATCTCTTAGCATTATGTCAACTGCATATTCATCCCATCTGGCTGATTTGCATTCTTTTAGGTGAGGTAGGAACAAACTTTCGTCAAGCTCATCACAAAAGGCAATCATTTGATAAACTACTCTATCATAGTGGTCTGGATAAAACCTAGGTTGAGGGAATCTAGTTCCATATTTTTCGTGTGCAGATATAACTCTATCATCAACATAATTGATGTGTCCTTCATTTTCTTCAATTAAGGTTAAGCCGAATTTCAATCGTTTTGAAAACTTAATCATGACATCGACAACATTTTCAGGTATCGGATATCGATAAATAATTTTTCCATCAATTATTGCGTTACTGCCGTTCATTGTAATTAGTCCGTCAGGATGAATAATATCTAAGATACCCGTCTTTCGAATTAAATATTGGTTTCGACCTGAACACAAAAAGACTTTAATACCTTTTTCTTGTAATTCTTTTATAGCTTTAATTGCACTTTCAGGAACTTTGTGAGTTCGATGGGAAAATAAAGTCATATCGATATCTGTAAATATGATTTTGATATCTTTTTGTGGCTGTTTTTCCATCAAACTAATTTCCCCTTCTTTACTTGTTAATGATTATTTATTGATTTATTCTATATGCTATGAAATACGAAGAATGGTCGCATTTAAATTCTACCATAGATGAGGCTAATCCATTTACTCCACTTTTTATTTATCCAACTGGAGAGATGTTTTTTGTCGAGCCAGCCTTCTATACTCAGCTAACATATTTGAAACAAATATATCCTGATAGATTTCGCTCAATTATAGATGAAATGGAAAGAATAGTAAAGAAGTCCAAGAAGGTCATCTTTACTCATGATTATGAATATCCTCTCATCAAAAGAGATGATTTTATTTATTTAGAAATAACGGATGTAACTGATCCACTTAATATTTATGTTGAAGATAAATCTCGTGGTTCAGATTACGGAGATTAATTAGCAATTATTTTTTCTTTTTACTAGAAACAGTTTTTGCTTGTGTTTTTGTGTTTTGTTGTTGCGGAGCACTCTTTTGAGTAGTAACTACTTCAGCGTTTTCTGGTCGAAGTGTCTTCATTGATAACCACATTAATCTCATACCCATCAATAATGGGAATGCAACTTGAGCGAATGAAGAGATCATAAAGCCAACAATTAAAGTGAGAAGTGCGGGTGCAGGTGCAGCCCAATAAACAATTTTTTGTGTATCCCAAAGTGTATAAATTCTAAATGGATTTGTTTTACCTCTTGTGAGAAGGAATATCATTAATCCCATGAATACAACAATGGCTAAATTAATACCAAGCATAATTAATGTTGTTTGCCACATCGCTGTATATTTGTTTGTCATATAGCTTGTGTCAAAGAAACTCTTCCAGTTTTGCCACACTCCACGAGAATAAACTCCATACGCACCTTCGTTAGATGGATTATCTCTCGTTTCGCTAGTTATTGCTTGTCCATCAACATAGACTATTGCAAGGCTATTAATCCCAAATCCTTCTTCCATATAGTTATAATCACCATATAAAGTCCCGGCGATTGTTTTTGAAGATTTATAGGCGACACCCATCAAAGAATATTTAGCAAAAATAAAGTATGATGTTGTCTTTTTAGTTATAGTTAATGTGCCATCTTCGTTTGTTGTCTTATTTTGTGCAATCTCGTTTAAGTAATCTTGAGTTAATTCGCCATCAATATAATAAATTTCTAAATCAATGTTATTTTCTGAATTTATATGCTTGTAGTAGTGGTGTCCAAATGAATTGACTTCTGGATAAGCAGCAGCCCAGGCTTCACTTCCAGATTTACCTTCATAATTGATTTGAAGATATTTTATGTCTTGGGCATTATGTATTGATAAGTCGATACCACGATCATTTACATCTTCGGCAAAACGCATCATAGCGATATCATATCCATATGAATATGTACTAACAAAACTAGAACCGTTTTTATTTGCGGTCGTAACAAATGTTGGCACTAAGCAAACAATCATTGAAATAAAAAGCATTATAATTGCGTAATACCAAGGTAATTTTCTACCACCTGTGACGCAAGCGTCATTATTTACTAAACTTTTAAGAATTAATTTAAATTTTTTCATAGCGAATAATATGTTATATTAAACACCATATCTTTTCAAATAATTATGTGAATTCTAGGAAAAACAGAGTCATTTTAATTGAAACGACTTTGTTTATATACTAAGATATTTTTGCTTTTATAAGCAAGATCATGGGGTCGAACAAGTTTCGACAGGGATGATGCTTGGCATTAACTGCAGCTGAGTGGTGACATTATCACCAAACAAGAATAACTGACAACAGTTATATGAGAGCACCTCGTGCTCAATCTCTCTGCTTAGCTTAATTTAGCTTCCGACATAGGATCCGACGCAATGCGCCGGGCAGAGCACACTTCAAGGTTTTCGTCCTTCACGCTTGAATGATGTGTCATACCAAAGGAATAAGTACTAAAAGTTGATAAGTTAATTAGTAACGAAAATTTGTTTATCTAGTGAACAATAGTTGGTCGATATCAAGTTGTTCATAAAGCGCAAATATCGTCTAAGCTGTAGATGTTATTGTAGAGCCTTCCTTGGACACGGGTGCAATTCCCGCCGGCTCCACCAAGTCAATTATTTTGGTTAACGTTAGTTAACCTTTTTTAATCTTTAACAAAAAAATCATTAAATTGTTAATAGTGCTAGACAAAAAATTATGATAAGTGATTCTTTTCTTTTGATATTATCAATCCTAGCCTTATCGTCATGTGGAATGAAAAATCTAGTTCTTTATCATAATCTAGTAGCGGCGTAGCGACTGTATCATTTACCTACAATAAGAAAAGCACTAGTAAAACTATATCTACTAAATATTTAATAAATGGGATGACTGTTAACATTACTTCTGGTGAATACAAAAGTGCATCAGGTTCATCTAATCAAGTCGTATTTTTTGTTGTTAATGGTGTAAATATTCTCAAATTATAATATTATTTTCTATATGAAAATTCGTATTATAGCAGTTGGTAAAGTTAAAGATGAATTCTTAAAAAATGGGATAACATTTTATTTAACAAAGATAAGAAAGTACGCTGATATTGTTATTGATGAAGTTAGCGATTCTTCATTACC
>CAVIPP010000003.1:0-4710 GCA_963644615.1 Oscillospiraceae bacterium | reverse complement strand
TCATTACCTGATAATCCTCGTGATTTTGATATAGAAAAAGCCAAGCAAATTGAAGGTGAACGAATATCGAAATTAATAAAGCCAAGTGACTATGTTATTAACCTTGATTTAGGAAAGAAAGAATTCACCAGTGAAGAATTTGCAAAATATTTAAATGAGGCTTTGAAAATATCAGGTGCACATTTAACTTTTGTTATCGGTGGCTCTTATGGACTTAGTGAAAAAATTAAAAATAGAGCGAATGCATCGCTTTCTTTATCAAAAATGACCTTCCTACACACGATGACTAGACTCATATTTTTAGAGCAAATTTATCGTGCTTTTAAAATCAATTCTCACGAAACCTACCATAAGTAATAATATATAAAAAGTCGACCTAATATCTTGATATTATCGATACTTTTTAATTAAAAATTGTATGGTGTATATATATTTTAATATATCGCTTGAAGGCTAAAATGTTATTTATTAAAATAGACTTGCGAATCGAAATTAACGCTAGCTTATATATATCGCATTCCCTATAAAAGTCTTCCAAAAAAAGACGTTTTAAAATCAAATTAATTAACTAAAAAAGGAGGAAAAATTATGTTCAAAATAAAAAAACGCGATGGAAGTATTGTTGACTTTGACTTAAAGAAAATTGAAAGAGCAATCGAGAAAGCCTTCATTGCTGAACACAAAGACTATACACAAGACGTCATTGAACTTATAGCGCTTAAAGTAACCGCTGATTTTAATCCTAAAATTAAAGACAATTTAGTGTCTGTCGAAGACATCCAAGATTCTGTTGAATTTACATTAATCCAAACTGGATATATCGATGTTGCTAAATCATATATTCTATATAGAAAACAACACGAGACACTTCGCCAAATGAAATCAACCGAACTCGATTATAAAGCGACTGTTGATAGTTATTTAAAATTAAGTGACTGGCGTGTTAAAGAAAATTCAACTGTAACTTACTCTGTTGGTGGTCTTATTCTCTCCAATAGTGGTGCAATCACTGCAAACTACTGGCTAAGTGAAATATATGATAAGGAAATAGAAGAAGCACATCGAAATGCTGATATCCATATTCACGATTTATCAATGCTTACCGGTTATTGTGCGGGTTGGTCACTTAAACAATTGATCAAAGAAGGGTTAGGTGGTGTCGTCGGTAAGATTACATCTTCACCAGCGTCTCATTTATCTACTCTTTGCAACCAAATGGTTAACTTCCTTGGCATTATGCAAAATGAATGGGCGGGCGCTCAAGCATTCTCATCATTTGATACCTATTTAGCACCTTTCGTTAAAAAAGATAATTTATCTTATAAAGAAGTTAAACAATGCATTCAATCATTTATTTATGGTGTTAATACACCATCTAGATGGGGTACTCAAGCTCCATTTACTAATATTACATTAGACTGGACTGTACCAAACGACATGGCTGAACTTAACGCTATTGTCGGTGGTAAGGAAATGGACTTCAAATATAAAGATTGTGTTGAAGAAATGAGACTCATCAATAAAGCATTCATCGAGATTATGATCGAAGGTGATGCGAATGGTCGTGGATTTCAGTATCCAATTCCAACCTATTCAATTACAAAAGATTTTGATTGGTCGGAAACTGAAAATAACAAGTTATTATTTGAAATGACTGCAAAATACGGAACTCCTTATTTTTCTAACTACATTAATTCTGATATGGAACCAAGCGATGTTAGAAGTATGTGTTGTAGACTTAGACTCGATTTAAGAGAATTACGTAAAAAATCTGGAGGTTTCTTTGGCAGTGGTGAATCAACTGGTTCTGTTGGTGTTGTCACAATTAACATGCCACGTATTGCTTATTTAGCGACAGATGAAAAAGATTTCTATAATCGTTTATCTAGATTAATGGATCTTTCAGCAAGGTCACTTAAAATTAAACGTAATGTTATTACCAAATTACTTGATGCTGGACTTTATCCATACACAAAAAGATATTTAGGTACATTTAATAATCACTTTTCAACCATTGGATTAGTTGGTATGAATGAAGCTTGTTTAAATGCTCGTTGGATTAAAGAAGATCTATCTCATGAAAAAGCCATTCAATTTACTAAAGATGTTCTCAATTTCATGAGAAATAAATTATCTGATTATCAAGAACTTTATGGTGATTTATATAATCTTGAAGCTACACCAGCTGAATCGACAGCTTACCGTTTAGCTAAACACGATAAAAAACGTTATCCAGATATTATTACCGCTAGTGACAACTCTGATGCACCATATTACACAAATAGTAGCCATCTCCCTGTCAACTTTACTGAAGATGTCTTCAAAGCTCTTGATATTCAAAATCAACTTCAAACATTATATACATCTGGAACTGTATTCCATTGTTTCCTTGGGCAAAAACTTCCATCATGGAAATCGTGCATGAATTTAGTTCGTAAGATTGCAGAAAATTATGAAATTCCATATTATACAATGTCTCCTACATATTCTATATGTAAGGACCATGGTTATTTGACTGGCGAAGTATATGAATGTCCACATTGCCATAAACCAACTGAAGTTTATAGCAGAATCACCGGATACTATCGTCCAATTCAAAACTGGAATGTCGGTAAAACCGAAGAATTTAAGAATCGAAAAGAATATGTCTATGAAAATTCTCACCTCGATCTAAAAGACAAATCGTGTCCTTTAAATCATGAAGAAAAAACTGGTTCAATTAATGAATTAACTTTATTTACAACTAAGACTTGTCCAAATTGTAAAATGGCGAAGATGCTACTTGATAAGGCTGGTATCAAATATAAAGCAATTGATGCAGTTGAAGATAAAGACACTACAATTGCTTTTGGAATTAAAAAAGCTCCAACTCTTCTTGTCCCAAACGGCGATACATATGATGTTTATGACAACGCATCAAATATTAAAAAATACATTGAATCAAGGAATTAATTATGTTTGACGTCATCGTTATTGGCGCAGGTCCTGGTGGAATGAGTGCTGCTTTAAATGTCAAAAGAGAAGGTAAATCAGTTCTCATTTTAGAAAAAGAAAATTTTGGTGGGCAAATTGCTCTTTCACCTCATGTTGAAAATATTCCATCTATTAAAGATATTTCCGGAGAAGATTATTCCTCTAAGATTTTTGATCAAATAAATGACCTTGGTGTCGAGTTTGAACTTGAGGAAGTCATTTCATTAAAAAAAGATAATGGAATTTTCTATGTGACCACAAATTACAATACGTATGAAACTAAAAGCGTCATAGTCGCTACTGGATGTCAACATAGGCATATCGGTGTTGAACGTGAAGAAGAACTTATTGGCCACGGCGTAAGTTATTGTGCAGTATGCGATGGTGCTTTTTATAAAGATGAAGAAGTTGCTGTAATTGGTGACGCAAATACAGCGATTCAATACGCAATTGTTCTTTCGGGATATTGTAAAAAAGTTCATGTTTGTGCTTTATTTGATCATTTATTTGCAGATCCTATATTGTGTGACAAATTAAACAAGTTAAGTAATGTTGATGTTAAGTATAATATTTCATTAAAAGAATTCATCGCTGATAATGAACTTAAAGGCCTTGTTTTTACTGATACTAAAACAAATGAAAAAGTAACATATAGTTGTAGAGCCGTATTTATAGCTATTGGTCAAATCCCTCACAATGAAGTTTTTAAAGACTTTGTCGACTTAGAAAAAGGTTATATTGTCACTGATGAATTAATGAAGACAAAAACGCCTGGATTATTTGCTATTGGTGATTGCCGAAAGAAAAAATATCGTCAAGTAGTCACTTCTATTTCTGATGGCATGATCGCAGCACTAGAAGCCAGTCGTTATGTTGATTTAAATTAGTAATTTCTTAATTCAACATCATCTATATATTTTTGAATAATGTTTTTGATTGTAAGGGCATCTTCTTTTGAAACTTCATGCAGTCCTTGTTTGATGCAATTTTCATTTGGGATGAATTTTTGAATTCGATATTTTTTTGCACCATTTAACCATTCGCCAATTTTAATAAAATCATTACTTTGATGGAATTCCTTAATGATTGTGGTTCTAAATTCGTAATCGATATGATTTGTAAGTAACAACTCAACTGTTTTTTCAATATTTGATATATCTAATGAATCTAGCCCTGTTGTGAAAGCGTATTTTTCTTTTGAGTTTTTGATATCCATAGCAATATAATCTACAAGATTATTTTCAATTAGATATTTAATCATTTCAGGGTTACTTCCATTAGTGTCTAGCTTTACTAAAAAACCTAAGTTCTTAACCTTGTTAATAAAATCGATTAAATCATTGTTTAAAGTAGGTTCACCACCAGTTATAACAATAGCATCTAGAACACCTGTTCTTGTTGATAAATACTTTAAGACATCCTCTTCACTAATATAGTTTTCTGGAGTTGAAATAACTAATGATGAATTATGGCAAAAAGGGCATCTAAAATTGCATCCAGCTGTGAATAGTGTGCATGACAATTTTTCGTCAAAGTCCACTAAAGATAATTTATCGATACCATAAAATTTCATAATCTTCTCAACAATTATATTGTTTATTTTGAATGTTTTATATCTTTTTGATTAATTTTACCTATAATTATTGTTGAATATGAAAGTACTTAAGAAACTCGGAGATTTTGATTCGTTATTCAAATTTCTAATTATGGAGTTATTAGAGCTCGTCTGTTTTCTGA
>CAVIPP010000002.1:0-42861 GCA_963644615.1 Oscillospiraceae bacterium | reverse complement strand
ATATTATTCTCTTCTTTCAATTTAATTTTTATACTCATAGATTCCCCACTGTCTATTATAATTAGACAATAAAAAGCCAAATAAAGCAACTTTATCATTATCAAAAAATGGCTAAAAGACTTTTTCTTGACAAAGTAAAAGAAACTTCTTATAATAAAATATATTAGGAGAAAATAAAATGTATGATGTAATTATTGTAGGAGCAGGTCCTGCGGGAATTACTGCGGCCATTTATTTAAGACGTGCCAAAAAGACAGTAGCCATTATAGAAAAAGATGTTATTGGCGGTAATATGTCTAAAGCACCTTATATAGAAAACTATCCTGGCTTTAACGGCAGTGGTTTTCAATTAGCAGAAGAAATGTTTAATCCTATTGAACAAGACATAGATTTTATTTTTGGTGAAGTAATTTCAATCACCAAGCTTAAAAATGGTCTACGGGTTAACACTGAAGCGGCGGTTTTTGAATCAAAATACCTTATATGGGCAACCGGCAGTGAACATTTAAAATTAAAGGTGCCAGGTGAAGATCTCGATCATATACATTATTGCGTGACTTGTGATGGACCTCTTTACGCAGATAAAGACGTGGCAGTGATTGGTGATGGCAATAGTGCAATGCAATATGCTATCGCTTTGAGTGAATATGTAAAACATGTATCTTTATTAACACTTACAAATAATTTGTTCGGTGAAGAAAAATGGAAAGATGCAATTAGACAACTTGAAGAAGAACAAAAGCTTTCAATAGTGCCGTTCTGGTTTACTAGTTCTTTTGAACAAGATAAAGACCGCATGTTAGTAAAAGGACGTTTAACATTAGGCAATGAGAAAGAAAAGAAAGAATTTTCTATGCCTGTTGATGGCGTTTTCATCGCAATAGGACAAAAATCAAATAACGCCATTCTTAAAGACTTTAAAGATATACAATTAGATGATAAAGATTTTATTATAACTCAACCTTGCGGCCGCACATCCCTTGAAAGATTTTATGCGGTTGGAGACTGCACTTCGAAACCATATAAACAAATTGTGCTTGCATGCGGAGATGGCGCCGCAGCTGCGTTAGATATTATTAAAAATCTTAATCTTAAAAACTAACAGGAGACAATAAAACAATATGACTTTACCTTGTTTAGATATAATTATTCCGCATTATCAAGAAAAGAAAGAAGTAATAGGTCATTTACTTTCCTCTATAAATATACAAGTAGGATTAAACTTAAATAAAGTTATCAAAGTCACCATTGTCAACGATGCGGACGAAAACGGCAGAAGGGAATTAACAGAGGATTTTCTTCATAACTTTTCTTTTCCTATTGAGGTAATACAAACAGAAAAGAATGGTGGTGCTGGTTTGGCGCGGCAATGTGGTATGGATCATACTAATTTACCTTATATAATGTTCTGTGATGCGGACGATCAATTATACGACTCAACCGTATTGATGAAGATATTAAATGAGATTCGTTCATTAGAAGCTAAACATCAACCTTGAAATTATATATGGTGCGATTTTTTAGAAGAACAAATAACAGAAGATAAAGGATATTTCTTATATCCTCATAATCAACCATCAATGATTTGGATGCATGGCAAAGTATGAAATAGAGATTTTATTAAACAACATAATATTAAATTTCATCCATCTTTAAGAACCTTTGAAGACACTTATTTTGGCAAAGTAGTAGGCTTATCTGCTCCTGCTTCTTATGCAATTCATTTGCCAATTAATGCTTACCTATGAAAAAGAAATCCAAATAGCGTAACTTCTCGTTGGAATCATGATGGTAAAACATACATGTATTGGAATACTGATGACTATATTGCTTCGACTTACGCGGTTTTAGAGGCTCTTTTCCCTTCTTACCAAAATTGCAGAAGATGAGATGAGTTGCTTATAATATCAATGGTATTCACATACCTAATTATTTCTTCTGACGATTTTCAAGATTTAACTAATGAAAATACTCGATTTAAATATCAACAATTAGAAGAATTATTCGTTAAAATGGTTATTAACTTTGGAAAAACAGTAAAAAATACAACGAATCGTCAGCGTGCTTATTGATATTCTCAATGTCGCACAGATATTAGTAAAAAATTTCACTTTACAATGGAAAAAATACTATGGAATGATTATCTTCAATACATTGATGAAAAATATTCATTAGATACTAGTTCTTATTTATTTATTTAGATTATCTCATGGGGGACTCCATTATTCGTGGTAGGATGATGGATCGGGCCCGCAACCTGCCCCTATCGGCACAGAGAGGTCGGATCGTGAGGAGTGAACGAAGTTCCTAGTCAGTGAAGTCGGAATGGAAATCAATGTGGGTGGTTTTAGAGTCAGGTCGAGCAGTGTGGTAGCGAACCTCCGGGTAAGTTATCTCCAAACTCGACCAACCGAAAGGCCGTACGACAAAGACTCCGCACACAAGAGATCAAAAGGAGAATAAGCTGTCCATTAGGATACGGACTCAGTAGTTCAAGTCTACAATGAGATAATTACCGAAAGTAGAAGATTTGCTCTTCTACTTTTTTATTACTATAATAAAAGGTAAAGTATGAAATATATATATTATATTACAATCGGGAATAAATGTTATATTGGGCAGTCGGCCGCATCAGATAATGATTCTTTTAGTCGTGTTCGCACGCATATTTATGCTGCCTATAAAAATACAGGACAAGATACCAGTGAGCCTGATTTATTAAAGGCCATTCGTAGTCATAACTTAAATGAAATATCTTTTAAGATATATACAGAACCTAATTATGGTTTTGATGAACAGACTTATAAAGAGTTTTTTAAGAATTTGAGACCCTATGGTAAACGTGTTTCTCCTTTGACAACTAAGAACACAAAGAATAATGCAATAGTAAATGAAATAGAACAGGATTTTGTTTATGACGAACTAATGAAGCTCGATGCCGCAGAAATATTACATATAGCCTATGCTTCAAGACAACAAGGTTTTAAGGTAGTTAATGCTGAAATGGGTGGTCAATATTATGGTTGATGTCTGGCCAGCGCTCCGGATACTTTAATATTACAAAGATCTTTTACTCCTGCCGAAGCATTAAGAGTTTTAGATTATATAGATTTACAATTAGGAAAATTACAAAGCAATATCGATCAATTTTTTGCGCAATGATTAAAAAATAGTTCTTATTGGCAAGACTTACAAAAGATGTTTTCTGCTAATCTAAAGAAGTCTACAAAGAAAACTTGAAGGGAATTTATTGGAGAGCAAACAACAAAATGGTTTTGAGACCCTCAAACTCAAACAGGAGCATGAGTTGAATTTAGTAAAGAATTAAAAAAGTATCTTAAAATAAATGTTCCAACGATGAATTTAGTTTTAAGACGAGTTAATGGTATTCAAGATACTATTGCCAAAACCATCACAGATAGTTTTAGTTATCGAATAAGAATGTACGCAAGTCAGCATCCTACTACAACAGATATAAATAAATATATTAATGAACTTTTTACTAAAAATACTTTTACTAGTGGTCGCGCACTTACTTTAAGCTTTTCTCAATTAGTTGATTTAAAGGCAAGTGGCATTCCAAGTGCAAAATGATGAAATCAAACTCCTACTGCGGCGATCAGCTCATCAGATTCAGGAGTTCAAACAAAGGTTAAACAATGAGCCACTAGAATTTTTCATGACTTCTTCGTTGAAGCGACTAAAAATACACCAGAATATACTGCACAAAGCCTTGTAATGACCGCAAGTGAAATAAAATTAGTTTATCCTAACGAAATGAGACCAACATTATCTAAAAAAATACATGACCTTTATCGTAAACAAGATATAACGGCTAGTTTCGTTACTAACAGATGAACTGAATTTTATGGACCGATGATATCTTATACTATAAATAATTACAAGAACTCACAATGAGAATTAGAAGATAATGAACGACATGATAAAAAATTAGCCTATCGTGACAACAAAGTGGCGGTTTTTCAAGGTAAAAAGCTTCCTGTTGCGCATTCTGTTCGCGAAGAAGATGCATCTATCTGATTGACATCAGATTTATCTCAGATTGCTGTTTATTAAAGGAGTAATAATTTATGATTATTAAAGATACTTTTGAAGGAGTTATAAAACAACTTGACACCTGGATTAACACCTCAGAGTGCGGTTTTTTATGCGGCATACATCAAAAAACTTTATTAAGTGTAGGAAAGGAAGGATATGTAAATGATATCGCCTGTGAAGTATTAAAAATTCCTACTTGATATTATCCTCGTGAAGGAGGTCCAATATTATTCTCAAGAAATGATTTTGCTATTGTTGCCATTCGACCTTCTAATGAACATTTTAATACTAGATTAAATGATTATTTAATTGAAAAACTAAAAGAAAAAGGCATCAATGCTTGTAATAAAGATAATGATATTTTAATTGATGGAAAGTATAAAGTAGCTGGGTGCGCAAAAATCCGCTTAGTTGACGGTCGTAATCTCTCATTTATGCATGTCTCTATCACAGACAACAAGTGGCGTGCAAAGTTTTGTAGCACAAAACCTTCTTGAAAGATTCCTTCCGGTTTATCTAATTGGGATATAAAATCTTGACAAGTAGAAGAATGAGTATTAAACTTTATTAAAGAGAATTATAAAGATGAAGAATTAGTAATAAATGATACTTTTAAAGGAGATTTATAATGGATTGTAAATTAAAATGGTTTAAATTTAAGTCTAATGCGGTTATTCCAACGAAGAAAGAAGATGCCGCAGGATATGATGTATATACAATTGAAGATTTTGTCCGCTTAGAACCACATAGCCAATTCCTTTTTTCCACTGGTTTAGGAGTTGTAATTGAGGGGAACTATTGGTTAATGGCATTTGATCGAGGTTCAACAGGTTCTCGCGGAATGCATGTCCATTGCGGAGTTATTGATAAAGATTACAGAGGAACTATTTTTATTTGCATTAAAAATGACAACGATTACCCAGTTGTTATTACGCGTGCAATGGATAAACCTTATTTTGATGAAGCCCTTAAAGTTTTTTATTATCCAGCATGCAAAGCTATTGCTCAGCTTATTCCTGTCGAGATGCCAACAGTAGAAAGTAGAGAGTGTTCTAATGAAGAATGGTCTACTGATACTGAACGCGGTGCGGGAAAATTGGGCAGTTCAGGTAAATAATATGTTAAAGAAAATTAGCATAGATGATGGCGTTAAAATGCTTACCCATGGAAAACCGCAAGACACATATTATATTGTATTAGATAAGGAATATGCTTTCCATGGCAATAGTCCACAAAAGAAATATAATATTAATGTAATGAATCGTATGCACATTTCCCGTTTGCCTTTGATTGTGCCAGGTGGTTGTGTAGTTATGCAAAAAGGTGATATTATTATTTATCACTACTCTACTGAAAAGGATAATTTCTTTATTAATTGATGAAACTTCTTATCTGCAAAACTTCATGAGCGCAATGTTGATGTACAACTTGGGCATGAATTGACAGAATTGCATCATGATATGTTAGTTCATAATAAAGATGATAAATACTTTAAGTTTGGCACTCATAGCGAAAATTTGGCATGACCAGGACTTTATTTTTCTTGTTGCGGAATAATGTTGCACGTAAATGTCAGACATATTCGTCAAATTACATCAGTATCTGGTATTAAATATCCCCGCGGTTTAAGCGCATGAGGACTAAAAACAGAAGATATTGAAACATGATTTTTAGAGTTTATGCAAAAAAAGTACGGTTTGAAGCCTTGTAAATAATTGACAAGTTAAATTAAATATCATATAATATTATATATGA
Source organism: Oscillospiraceae bacterium (assembly GCA_963644615.1). Taxonomy (GTDB): domain Bacteria; phylum Bacillota_I; class Bacilli_A; order RFN20; family CAG-826; genus Fiminaster. The sequence continues at coordinate 37,047 of CAVIPP010000002.1, read as the reverse complement.
TGAAAGGAAAAAGATAATATGAGATTAGAAGATCTATCAGGTTATGTTGCCACATTAAATAATCTAACAAAGTTTGAAGTAAAGACAGAAGATGATACTTGTGGACATTTAATTGTTACCGAAACAAAAGAAACTTACATTTTTGAAGATGAACAAGAAGCCGATGAAAAAATCAATGCTTCTGTTGCAAATCCAATGTGTTCCGCACATAGTAAGAAGTATAAACAAGGTAAAATTAATAAAAGCGGTGAAATTGTAAGACCAGAAACCTGGACCGTTGTAATTAAACTAAATCATTAGTTATGACTTTATCTCTTGCTGGTATCTATAAAATAACAAATCTAAAAACCGGCAAGATTTATGTCGGTCAAAGTAAAAATGTTTATCATCGTAAAAAAGAACATTTTACAGCATTAAGAAAAGGTTGTCATGAAAATAAACTAATGCAAGCCGACTGAAATAAAGACAACCATGGATTTCGTTTTGATGTGCTTGAATTTTGTCCCATCGCTAAACTTAATGACCAGGAACGTTACTGGATTCTAAAATTAAATACCTTGCAACCGCATGGTTATAATATTAGTCTTATACCATACGCTCGTAAAACAACCATCGCGAGACGCAAAATCAAGCACTATCATAAAACAAGATAGGGGTGTAGTGTAGTGGCTGCACAGCGGTCTTCAAAACCGCCGACCCGGTTCCAACCCGGGCTCGAACGGGTTCGATTCCTGTCACCCCTGCCAAAAGTCCTTTAAGGACGGGAGATTTTATGAAAAAATTTTGGTCACTTGCCATTATTGGCGCAACGCTTACTTGCGGTTTGGCCGCTTGTAGCAACACAAGTAGTGGAGACGTTACTAGCCCTACGGTTCCTGTTGACACGGGTTCTACTAGTTCTGCCGATTCTACTAACACATCAAGTGGTGATTCAACCACTACATCTGTTACACCTGCTGAATACAAATTAGATTTCACAACTCTTGATGAAAATTCAACCGTTGAGAATGCATTCTCAGCAGACTGGTTAACACTTGGAGAATATACTAATGTTTATTCTAATGCTGGGACAGGTGGTTGTCATCAAAAAGAATATGGATTAGTTAAGATGGGAACTGCAAAAGCAGAAGGAGTTGTAAATTTTACAACTGTAGAAAAATTTACTCAATGTAAAGTAGTTACTCACGATTTCTATGCTTTATCAGATACTTATCCTACCAATAGCAACAGCTTAGCCATTAATGGAGATTCCAAATTATCGCCATATAACGCAGAAGGACAAGGAGAAGAAGTAGTTTATACCTTTGAAGGAACAGATAACTTCACTTTTACTTCTAATAAACGCGTTTATATATGGTCTATTGAATTTATTAAATAACGCTAATAAGAGTTCTTGACAAAATCAAGAACTTTTTTTATAATATAATTATTAAGATTGATGTGTCTCAGGTCAATACTTAAAGCAAAAAGGATTGCTAAAAACATACGGAGGTTAGAAAAGTATGAAGTATTATTCTGAAAAAACTCGTAAACTTTATGATAACGAGAAAGATTTAAAGAACGCGGAATTAACGTTAGTAAAACACGAAGCAGAAGAAAAGGCTAAACGTGAACAAAGAAGCGCTCGTGCAAAAGAAGTTGAAGAAGCATTTAATAACTATAAAAAATTGTTAGATGCGTTCTTAAAAGATTACGGTAGTTATCATACTACTTTTACCAATTCAAATTGTTCTATTTTTGATTGGATTTTTGACACTTTTAAATTTTAATAAATAAAACTAATAACTACTGAGATAAGAGCCATCTGGCTCTTTTTATAATTCTCTTTGTTGACAAAACAAAATTAGGCGATTATAGTATTATATATGAAAGGAAAAATGATAAATGATTATTAAATGTTATAATGAAAATCATCTTTATCTTTTATTTATTGATTTAGAGTTTTTTAATAATAAGACTAAAGATGAAACTAATAATCATCTCGTGCAGTTTGCGGGACTTCTTTTCAAATGAATTGATACCGATACTTATCAATTAATGCGCAGTTGCAATGAATATGTAACTGAAAAAGTTTGTTATCCATTTGCTGAATATACTTCTATTACTACTAATTTTTTAACAGAAAATGGCGTTCCATTAAAGGATTTAATTCTGTCAGTAGAGGAAGATTTCTTGAAAGATATAAATAAAGAAGATATATTAGTTATTAGTCATGGCCTTAAAAACGACCGCTTAGTATTGGTTGAAAACGGCTTAAATCTTAATTTTACAAATAATAAACCGATAGACGGGTATTGCACTTTTGAAAATGCTCGTAAGATTTTAAAGCGCAAAGAACAATTAACGCTCACTGATCTTTGCAATGAGTGCGGTTATTATATTCATCATGCTCATAACGCTTATAATGATGTGTGAGGAGAAGTGGCTGTTTATACTTATCTGAAGAAAATCGAAGAACAGGAGAAAAAATAATGTTATTTGCAGATTTTAAGAACTTTAAAATAGTCAAAGAATTTAATTACGCCACGGAATCATACTGCACCGGGATTAATACTGAAGCGGCGGTTTTTGAATTAAAAAAGCTTTGCGACGACATTTTTTCGCGCATGATTAAACACAATGCTCTTGCGGTTAGTTACGAATTAGAACTTGATAGCGATTCTTCTGTCGCGAACGAAGACGATTGCAATTTCTTTCTTGGCTTTGTTAATGTGGCATGCGGAGAATTTTTCCGCATGATGTCGAAGCAAGAACGTCGTTCATCAGATTATAGGTTAGATGCCCCTGAAAAGTTAAAATGTTTAAAAACAAGTTTTTCATTGATTAAAAAAGCGTCTAATTATCAAACCATTAATGATATTTTTAATTTAACAATAAAATATAAAGATTTAATTTTTATGCTTTGCGATGAAAAAACAATAGTAGATGAAAAAGAATTTATTCATTCCGCGGATGAATTGGAGGTTCACAATGCGTAAACTAGAATTTTATGTTGATGGTGCTTACTCATCTAAAACTGAAATGGGTGGTTGAGCCGCGATTTGTCTTGAAGACAATATGATTATCGACGAACAGAGCGGTTATGAACCTTATTCTACGAATAATAGAATGGAGTTAACTGCAATTCTTTCTGCTCTTGAAAATGCAGATACAATAGAAACAACACAAACAAAGGTTATTATATATACTGATAGCGCTTATATCTCTAATGCCTTTAATCAAGGTTGGTATTTAACTTGAATGAAGAATGGATGAAAGACCGCAGATAGACAAGAAGTAAAAAATCAAGATTTATGGAAGCGTATTGTGGCTTTATTTATTAAACTTAAAAAGAATGTAAACCTTGAAGTCGTAAAAGTTCAATCGCATAGTAATAATACCTGAAATAATTATGTCGACCTCTTGGCCGTGAAAGCCCGCAAAAAATTAGAAATTTAAAGGAGTTCATTTATGAAGATATTAGTTTTAATGCCTCTGGCAGAACAAAGTTCCTTTATGGATATTGGTATTTATAAGAACTTACCAGAAGACATAAAGAAAAATACTTTTTGTATGCCATCTTTTATGAACTATATAGTGGCAACTAAAATTGTACCTTCTTTTGAATATGCCATTTTTGATTCAATTTTATGCGCGCAAAAACTTTATGAGGCGGCAAATAAAGACGAAGACTTAATTATTATAGGAAACATGGATAAGAAATATAGTTTTGATATCGTTTTTAATTTTCAAGACCTCGACGAAGATATGCCATATCAAGACAATTTTTTAAATAAAATAAAAGAATTAGTAGCAGGAGAAGAAAAATTGACTAAAATGGTTAACAATATGTATACTAATGAAGATAGTAAAATGGCATTACATAATTGTTCTGCTGCTGCGAAATTCCTATCAAGATATATTAAAACAGATCCTCATCTTGATAAAATTAAGGAAGAGTATGAAGAACAATTACAAGAATTAAAGGATAAGCATAATGGGGAACTTAATTAATAAAGCGAATAATTTTGAATTACATTTAGAAAAATTAGATAAAACTCAATATGACGTTGTCACCTCTACTAAGGAGAATATTTTATTACGCGCTCCTGCCGGTTCAGGTAAGACGTCAAGTCTTATAAATGCAATAGCTAATTATAGATATAACTATATAAACGACCGCATCTGCGCGATCACTTACACTCGAGCTGCACGTGAAGAGATGCAGAAGAGACTAGAAGATATGGGTATATATGATGTTGAGGTGACCACTATCCATGTTTGAGCGCGTACGCTTTTATATGATTTCTCAATTAAATATAACTTTAAGATAACTATTCTTCAAGAGGCTGTTATAAAAGATATTTTGCAAGAAATCGTTAATGATTATACAGTTCATTCAAAAATAAAACATGTTAATATTGATATTCTTTATAACTTTATTATGGGGAATAAGAATATGGATATTAAAGATAGTTTTAGAAGAACCCTTTTAGCACTTGAAACTCGCTATATTAAATACAAAAGAGATAATGTATTATATGATTTTACAGACTATCCTCTATATTTATATAATGTATTAACTACTTTTGATGAAAGCATAAATAATATTGATGCCCTTTTCGTTGACGAATATCAAGATGTTGACAGTGTGCAGTTTGAGATATTTCAAAAGGTCAATAGTAATAAAAAATTCTTTGTCGGTGACGCTTGGCAAAGTATTTTCTGTTTCCGTGGAGCTGATGGTGAAGTATTTCAAAAAACAGAAGATTTTGCTGAATATAAATTGGCTTGTAATTATAGAAGCTATCAAGAAATTATTGATTACGCGGTTACCGTTTATTTGTCGTTAAAAGAGCGAGCTGAATTAGAAGAAAATTGTTATATTAGCGAAATAATGTGAAGTCGTCCTTCTTCGATTACATGCGCGAGAGGGAATGGTGGCACAGTTACAATAATTAATCCTTACGGGAGAAATATCAAGATAGAGAATGGTTTGGAGCATAAAGTAGATACTTTAAGTTCTTTTAAAGATTTTATGGCAAGTCGTCCTATGATTTTATGTCGAACTAATAAACAAGTAAAATGGATTAATGATCAAGGCTATTATGAATGTTCTACTGTTCATCAAGCGAAAGGTCTTGAATATAAAAATGTAATAGTTATTGATACAACCATTAGTTGTCGAGAGGACTTGAATATTGCTTATGTCGCAATGACTCGCGCAGAGAATAATTTATTTATAGTCAATTGACAGCAATTTGAATTACTTTTTAATATGTATTTGCACTAATTACTGGTCTATTTTTGAATGTAGGATATTTGTGTTCTAGAACTTTTCATTTTATACTATTAATGTATAAATAGAGGTTCTTATGTCTGATAAATACATTTGATATAATTGCACGCAAACGCAAATCAAAAATTGATTAAAATGAAATGGCTATAAAAACAGTGAAAACAACATTGTTATTAATAAAGATAATGATGCGGTTCGTTATGCCAGTTTTTTATCATTGATTGGTGCGGTAAAGTGCAGTTCTACAATAATAAAATTAATTAAGACTACAGATACTTGAATTATAAGTGGAACTTATACTTGAACTTTTGATAATGCGGATAAAATTAAGATTAAAGATAAAAACGGGAACGTTTCTTATAATGCAACAGGAACCGATATAATTGAAATTAATCATACAACTTCTTTAAAAAGAGAAGCCATAGGTTGGTCACAAAGAGACAGCGTTACAGGAGTCCAACCTGAACCTACATATCCTTTTAATAATTATTGATTTGGATATGGAGATGTACAACGCAAAGATAATGAAATAAAAGCCTCATCATTCAACATTATTCCGACAAATGAAGATGAAGGACCATTAACTCCTTTTAATTATTTTCAGAATTGTTCTATTCCAAATTATTGCTTTTCAGAAGATGGAATTGATGATGTAAATATTCGTTCTTTGGTATTTAACGGCAGTATTATTGATCCTTTGCAACAAAAACCTGGCACACTTTTGAATAACTCTCCATCACAAGACACTCGTCCTGTATATCAAGCTGGTTTCAAATTTAATAACCAAGTTAAGTTCAATGGACTGCTAGATGCAAATGAAAAAGCGCGCCATTGGAATAGTTATTTATATCCATTGGTTATATTAAATTCGAATTCATCGGGAATTGCAAAACAAATAAAATTAACATCTTCATATAGTCAATGATATGTAGAATTTTCATATTTTCCTGAAAAAGGTAGACAAAAAACAATAAAAATTCCCTTCGATAAAGATAAAGATTTATTAGTCAAATATTCTCAAGATGTGAACAATGTATCAACGAATCTACAATATTCAAGGAACATTCACGCGAACAAGAATGGAACATTTTTTATTATGACTGAAACAGAAGCTAATAAGGTATGATATGATAGTGGATCTGGCTCAAAACGTCATCTTCATCAAAATGTTTATTTACATCCTACAATTGCGATAGATTTTAAAGCACCCGAAATTAAAAAATTAGCTTCTTCGAATATAAAATCAGATAGTATAATTTATCCAATTACTTCAGACAATTCACCTTGATCAGATTGCTCTAATGAAGAAAAAAAGATATTTGAGAAATTAATTACCACTGATGGTAAAATTGGTATTAGCTCACCTCTTTATGATTTAGCAACTTCTTCTAAAGAAGGAACTTGATATGATGTAAATTTTGAAGAAGAAAAATCTTATGAATTTTATTTTTCTACTCGTTTTGGGATGGAGGAATTAGAGTTTGACCCCTATTGCGCTGGATGCGGTTCTCTTGAACCTTATTGCAAATTTTATCTTTCAATAGATTCTATTAACGTAACAAGTGAGAATTTGATGCGATTAGATATAAAATCTGAAAAAGCATTAAAAGATTATTATACTTACTGATATAATAGCGATAATGACTTTAAAAATGCATCTTGACAAATTTCAAAACAACCTAAAATTATTCAAAGCTCAGTTAAGGACCATGATCAGCATATTGAAGACATTAGTCAATATCCTGGTCATATTGATGATTTTGATTTTGAATGCGAGATAACGAACTTAATGATACCATCTATAAGGTATCGCAAAGAAGGGTATGTTATCGAAGAGCAACCGATATATATTACTAATAATATGATAAAAAAAATGTATTCAACTGACGGATTTAATATTGCCACAAAAGGAACATGTCATTTGAGTGGACGAAGTGATTCGACAGAAGAAGGTCATTCTGTCTATATTGTATTATGAATTCACGATTTAGATAAATCACAAATTCTTTTTAGTTAAAAGGAGGAATAAGAAATGGCAAATGAAAAAACTTATGCATTGAATTATACAGGTGAACGTGTTGCTAGAATTTTAACAGATATTTATGATATTCAAGAGGATACAGGTGTAGACAGAACAAATTGAGATACAGGCACTGTCGCCAAGTGAATACAAGAATATATAAATAAAGTCACTAGTGAAGTTTTTGCTACTGTTGAATATGTTAATGAAAAAATAGGAGAAATAACTGTTAAAATACCTAATGAAGCAAGTTCAAGTAATCAGCTTGCTGATAAAGAATGGGTTACTACTAATGCTGGCAAAATAGATAGTATTAGTGTTGAAGAGGTTGAAAAAGAAATAGTTAATAAAAAAGTTAATTTAACACTCAGTGATTTTGGTATCGCTTTAACGGATAAAACCGTTCCTATTACTATTGTTGATAAAACTTATGCTACAATATCAACTGTGTTTAGTGGTGATCAAAATGGAATTCCAATGTCTTTAATCAATGATTATCTATTTATTATTGTAAGTGGCTACAAGCAAAACATTGGCGGACCTAATCAAACAAGCGTTGTTTTAACTAAAAATAATATTACTTACTATTCACTTTATTCTAGTAGACAAATTGCGAATGGATGGGAATATATTTTAAAGCTTGATGTTAAGTCTAATAACTTATATCTTTATACTGAACCTGAGTATAGTGGTAATACTATATTTATGATAACAAACGTTATAGGCGTGAAGGGGGTTTAATTATGAAAGTAAATTTACAATTAGATGAAAATAATATTATTATTGGATTTTCAATAATTCCGTTTGACGAAAAACTTCCTATATTAGAGGTTAACGATCCTTATAAAGAAATTCAAGTAGGTGTTGATAGTTTTATTGATAGTAAGTTAATAAAAGGCACACCTAAAGAAGATATTTATGGAAAAATTTTGGAATTAAAAAAGAAATTGGCTGATACTGATTATAAATTGATGAAATTTATGGAAGGTCAATTAACTGAAGAAGAATATGAACCAATTAAACAACAAAGACAAGCGTGGCGTAATGAAATAAATGAATTGGAGGCTTTATAATATGGCAGATAGTTTAGACATTAAATATTTAACAAGTGTTGATGGAAAGCCTGTTGGTGTAGATGTTGCCGAGAGAGATAGTGATGGCAATATAATTAAAAATACTTATATCAATAAAGATGGAAGCAATTCTTTAACAAACAGTTTAAATTTGAATAGTAATAAAATTATCAATTTAAAAGACCCTGAAAATGATACAGATGCAGCAACAAAGAAATATGTTGATACCAGTACTTCTAGTAAAGCTGATTTAATAGATGGATTAGTTCCTGCTTCACAACTCCCTTCGTACGTAGATGATGTCATTGATTTTCAGTATTCTTATAGCGGAAGCACATGATATGCCAGCTGTGCAGGAATCAAGATTAAAGTTGGACAACTATGCTATAATAGCGCAACCGCAGAATATGTACCAGGAGGAACATCTGGAGCTTTTTATCATGCATTTGCTGAAAAAATAGCAGAGCCTGAAACGACTTGATTAGATAATCCGACTACATATAAAGATCAAATTATTGCTTGTTTGAAAGCAATTGCTCCTGAATCCGGAAAAATTTATGTTGGCACTTCTGATTCAAAAACTTTCAGATGATCTGGTACCAATTTAGTAGAAATTTCTAAATCTATAGGTTTAAATAGTGATAGAAGTTCCGGAACGACTTCAACGGCATATCAATCAACGTTTGGCGCTCAAAATTATCAAGACATACTAGCCTTACAACAAGTTGCAGCGTATAATTATGTAGGTGCTGCAAATTCAGCAAGCAATGCTGCTACATCAAATGGTTCTACCTGTCTTAAATTATATGAAAATGAAACACAGAGGTCTCAATTCTATATTTCTGGAAGTGGAGGAACGTTAGTAAGTAGTGATTCCAGTGGAAACATTAAAATCTATTCTACAGATAATCCTGGATATAGCTTTTATTTTAGCAGTACTCGCAGCCAATTCGATGAACACTATGATATCTCAGGAACCTGGAGCATAACACTATATTTTGCTGATGGCACATATTCAGTATATTCAGTTGGAGTTGAGGGTGTTTTATCTAAAGCTAACGTTGTTGCAGCAAAAATAACCGCTAATTTAACAACATCAACAGGTTATTATGGTTTATTAACCAAGACATCTAGTGGATATGTATTTAGTACTTCAGGAATTAAATCTGCTTATGAAGCCACGCCTAAATTCCCTGGAGATTCTTCAAGTGAATTTATGCTTATGAGCCCATTTAAAATATCTTTAGTGTATGAATACAACGTATCATAGAAAGGCATGTTATGAAGAATATAATTTTAGAACAAAAAATAATAGATTCTATTGTAGAATCTTTAAAACCTATATCAATATACATTGTTGGGTCTAGTATTTTAAATATAGATAACCCTAACGATATTGATATATTGTGTATCGTTGAAGGAGATACTCTAAAAAAAAGATTTCACCTATATTCTAATAAGTATAATGCAAGAGTAGAAGTTTTTAATGCTACACAAAATCAAGTATTAGATAGCGTACATAGAATATGCTATGCTTGGTCTTATTTAAAAGACTTTAGGCAGTGTATATATGGAGACGACATCTTAGCACAATTTGATAGTACCGAAACATTAAATAATAAAGAATATAAAATAACTCTTTGTAAAAAGATATATCAAGATTTTAAAGATGCAGAACAATTAAAATCTACCTATGGATTAAACTTTCTTTGTAAACCTTATAGAATGCTTATTATATATTACACATTATTAAACAATTCTTGCACTTATACAGAAAAGCAAATAAAAATTCTCAATGAAGTTCATGATTCTAGAAAATTAGATGCTAAACTATACAACGAGTGTAAACAATTCTTTTACAATGAAATTGTTGAAATCTGTAATTAATTATATAAACTCCATTTATTTTTAGTATAATAAACTTAAATAAAGGAGAAAATTAATATGATTTCTTGGAATGACATTCTAACAATTTTAATTTCAGTTGTTTCAGTTGGTGCTGATGTAATTATGGTTTTAGTTATCTATCATCTTTATCAAAACGTTAAAAAGAAAAATGAAAAAATACAACAAAATAGCGAAAATATAAAACTTCTTAAACTAATTAAAGGCTCTGTTAAACAAGAAGACCTTCTTCCTCATTGTAAAAAATTAACAGATGTTAAAAAAATAAATTCTTATTTTATACTTTTGTCAAGATATGAAATTAAATGCAACAGGAACTACTACAATAAGTTTTAGAATCACAACTTCTGAATACTCATATAAAACAGCAGTGTCTACATGGGTTAAAGAATAAAACAATCTACCATTATCAGGCACTTACTTACAAAAAGTTAAAAACCTTCTAAAAATGAATTGTTTTGGCTTTAAATTTCTTAACTTGATGTTTTTTCTTATAAAGATACTTGACAAAGCCAAAAATACTTTATATAATATTATATAAGGATTAAAGGTTAAAATATTATTAAATAAGTATTATATATTATATATAATACTTTTTCTTTAACTATTGAAAGGAGATATATGGTAAAATACGATGAAAGTAGTATTGTAACTCTCGGTTACAGAGAGGCTATTAAACAGTCTCTTGGTATGTATATTGGATCTAATGATGTGAACGGTATGCATCATCTACTTACTGAAATCATAGCCAATGCGATGGATGAAGCCGCGGCGGGTTTTGGTAAAATAATCAAAGTAGAAATAAATAGAGCAAACAATAGTGCAACAGTATCCGACAACGGAAGAGGAATACCTTTTGGTATGAAAGACGATGGTAACTATGCGATTGTCGAAATGTGTACTAATCTTCACTCAGGAGGCAAATTCGAGGGACAGAGCAATTATAAATCTTCGCTTGGTTTACATGGTGTTGGCTCTACTGTAACTAATGCTTTATCTTCAGACTTTATTATCGAGGTATGGAGAGACAAACAACATTGTTTCTTTGAAGTTTATGAAGGAGACGTTAGTGATCCTGAGATTGAACCTTATAGCGGTACTCGTCAAGGCACTTCTGTTTCTTTTATTCCAGACACCGCTGTTTTTGGTGATATTAAATGGGACATACAAAAGATACAAGAAGAACTACAACTTCATGCTCTTTTAAATAATGGCATTACCTTCGAATTAATTGAAAAGAATGAAGACAAAATTTTAGGCACTTGGAAATATTACTATACCAATGGCATTAAAGATATGCTTAAAATAAAAAGTGAAGGAGAAAAAATAATTACATCCCCTATCTACTTCTGTACTAATGTAACCGCAGATTCAGGAGAAAGTTGTAATGTAGAAATGGCTTTTGTTTATTGTGATAAAACATATGAAACAATTTATTCGTTCGTAAATGGTGGTTATACTCCAAATGATGGAACGCATGTAACTGGGTGGAAAACCGCATATACTTCACTAATAAATAAACTTGCAAGAGAACAAGAAATATTAAAAGAAAAAGATAAAAACTTTAGCGGAGACATGGTGCGTAAAGGCTTAATTTTAGTTCTTTCAATTAAGATGACTGAACGACCAATGTTTGCTGAGCAAACGAAGAAAACTTTAAATAGCCCTTCTGCTCGTGGCTACTGTAGTAAAGCCGTTGGTCAATTAACTTTTCAACCGAAAGAATTAAAACAGATTTTAGATAAAATTGTAATCGAACAGAAAGCAGAGGAGGCCGCGCAACGTAAAAGAGAAGCGCAAGAAAAAATTGCTCGTGGTGGTAAATCTATGAACTCACTTAAGGATTTACCTGAAAAATTAGCAGATGCAAATGATTTTACTGACGCGGAAATATTTTTCTGTGAAGGTGATTCTGCTGCGGGCAATGCGAAGATTACAAAGAGCTTGAGTCAAGCAATTATGCCTTTGCGCGGAAAAGTATTAAATACCACATGTAAAGAATTAGCAGATGCAATAAAGTCTGATACAATTAAAGACATTTTAACTTGTTTAGGATGCGGAATTGGCGACCATTTCAATATTAATAATTTACGTTATAACAGAATTATTTTTATGGCTGACTCAGATCCAGATGGTGGGCATATTAATCTCTTACTTACAACATTATTTTTACACCATTTGCCTCAATTAATTACTGCTGGTAAAGTGTTTATTGCAACATCTCCACTTTACAAAACTATTAATGGTAAAGAGACATTATATTGGTATCCAGAAGATGAAAAAGAATATAAGAAGTATATGCGCAATCACCGCAACGCTGTATCAAATAGATTTAAAGGTTTAGGTGAAATGAATCCAGATGAGTTATATTCAACCACCATGGATCCTGAAAATCGCAGACTCATTCCATTAACTACCGATAATATGGAAAAAACATTAGACCTTTATAATCAATTGATGGGTAAACAACCATCATTAAGAAAAGAATTTATATTAAAAAATAAATTGTCTAAGTATAGTATTTTAGATGATTCTTATGATGATTATACTGATGCAGACGATGAATAGGAGGATTATTAATGTTAACTTTTAAAAGAATTTTATTTTATATTGCTTCTTTTACCTGAGGCGCGATTATGTCCATTATTGGTCTAATCGTTATGATTATTCCTTTTGGTCATTATCATGTTTTTCATGGTCGTTTATATAAAACAATAGGTAAAAATTGAGGTGGATTAGAACTAGGATGTTTCTTCTTATGCGGAGAAAATTGCCAATACGACAATTTACTAGGACATGAGTGCGGACACGGTCTTCAAAATATTATTTGAGGTCCGCTGATGCCGTTCGTTATCTGCATTCCTAGTGCCATTCGTTATTGATATAGAGAATTAAAATACACTCGTAAAGGAAAATTCCCTCCAACGTTATATGATGATATATGATTTGAAGGTCAAGCAACCGCATGAGGCAAAAAATACATTATTACAGATAAAATATAGAGTTTAAAAATAATTTTACAAATAGAAAAAAATATAATATAATATTATAAATAATAAAAGGAGAATATAAGTTATATGGAAAAAGAACAAGAACAAGAACAAAAATTACAAGGATGGGCAGACGTTACTCTTACAGAAGATTTACCTCTTACTGTATTAATAAGATTCTTAAATATTTTGAATCAACGTTTATGCACTGTTGAAAACATTCTCACTGTTCCGTACGAAGATAAAACTGTGACTTTAACAGAATTCTATCGTATTCAAACTGAAAAAGAAGAAGCCGCTAAAGCAGAAGCCGCACAAAATAGCACAACTAACGAAACAACACATAATTAATAAAGGAGCGTTTTAATGAGTAACATAGATGAAAGAAGTAAACAAGACTTCTTGATATATGCTAATAGTGTCATTAAAAGTCGCGCCATTCCAAGTGTAGAAGATAACTTAAAACCAATTCATAGACGTATTTTATGGTCTATGTATAAAAGTAAATTTTATAACAATAAACCAACAGTTAAAAGTGCAAAAGTCGTTGGTAATGTTATGGGTGAACTTCATCCACATGGAGATTCTTCTATTTACGAAGCAATAGTAAGATTGAGTCAATGGTGGAAGTTGCGTTATCCCCTTGTTGAAATGCAAGGTAACTGTGGTAATATCTTAGGCGACTCAGCTGCCGCGTCACGTTACACAGAATGTCGACTAAGCAAAATAGGAATGTTTATGCTTGAAGATATTGACATGAATTGTGTGGATACAAAACCTAATTTTGATAATTCTTGCACTGAGCCTTGCACTTTACCATCAAAATTTCCTTATTTACTATGCGGGAATAATAGTGGTATTGCAGTAGGAATGGGGTCCGATTTAGTATCTCATAACTTTACAGAAGTAATGAATGCAATAGAGTTTTATATGAATAATAAAGAATGTTCTATTGCGGACTTAATGAACTTCATTAAAGGTCCTGACTTTCCTACTGCTGGCATTATCATGAATGGCGAAGAACTTCTTGATATATATACAAGAGGTCAAGGAAGCGTTAAAGTTTATTCTCATTATGATATATCTAAGAAAGGTTCAAAAACTTTAATTACTTTCCATGACTTACCTTATGGTGTAGATATTGATGATGGCATTAAAAAGCCTTTAAAGAAATTAGTTTTAGAAGATGGATATGAAGTCTTTGAAGATATTAGTGTTTTAAAGGTTGGAGACCGCAATTTTGACATTACTATTACCTTAGGGAAAGATGCTAATGTTGCAAAATGTTTAGAGATATTATTTAATAAAACTAAACTGTCTTCTTCAATAAAAATTAATCAAAACTTAATTATAAATGGCGAACCTCGCGTTCTTTCATTAAAACAAATGATTGAATACTGGGTTGAATATCGAAGTAATTGTATAATAAAAGTAGCTCGTACCGACTATGCAGAAACTAATCATAAATTAACAGTTACTATTGGCTTGCAAAAGTGCCTAAGCGATATTGACAAGTTAATTAGTCTGATCCGAGGCTCACAAGACAGAGCAGCGGCAAAATCATCCATAATGCAGGAATTCGCGCTTAATGATGAACAAGCTGAAGCGGTTTTAAATATGAAGTTATCTCGTTTAAGTCGATTAGATTTAAAAGAGCTTGATTCAGATAAAGAAGAATTAGAAAAAACTTTAGCACATATCAAAGAAATTATTGATGATGAAAAAATCAGATATTCGATGATTTTGGCGGATTTAAAGAATATTAAGAAAGTCCTTGGAGAAGATAAGCGTTTAACTGAAATACACTATGCGCGACCAGTTATCCATGCAGACAAACCTATTATAAAACAGGAGTATAAGATTACTACAAATGGAATTGATAATAATTTGGATACTAATACTATGGGCACTCTCGTAGATATTGTCTTTGCTTATGCTATGGAAGATATATTAGGTTATAACAAAGAAGGAGAAATTTCTCCTATTCAATCTTCTGCGGGCTATATCGGGGCATGTGTTAAAAATAAAGATAAAAATAAATTCATTGCAGTAACAAAAAAGGGCAATATTAAAGTAACTAATGTTGCAGATTATAAGTTTACAAAAACAAAAGAAAAAGTATTAAAGCTTAAAGAAGGTAATGAACTTCTTTACGCGGACTTCTGTTCAGATAATGATTTTATTATGTTATTTGACGGTGACCAAAATGTTTTAAAACTTTCTATTGCGGATTTAAGCGTAGCAAGTAAACTAACTGTTGGTGTTAAATCAGGCTTCTCGACCTGTGCGGCCGCGGCAGTTGTAAGTAATAGTGATCTTTTGTTGTTTGTAACCAAAGACGCAAAAGGAAAATATACATCGGTCCAAGATTTCTCAGTAGATAATCGTGGAAATAAAGGGCAAATGATTTGTAAAGATACTATTTGCATGAGAAAGTTTGAAAATGAACGAGAATGTATTTATCTTATTCCAAAACAAGGTAAAATGTTTACTGTTGCAAGAAATAAGATTATTGTAAAAGGTCGAACTGCTACTGGTGCGGCATTAACTTCTCGTGCCGTTTCGACAATTATTTAAAAATTATTTTGGACTAATCAAAAAAGATATACTATAATAATATATAAAGTTAAAAAGCCACTAATAACTTTACTATATACAACAATTAAAGGAGATTTTAATGGAAACAATTACATTAACAGATAACGGAAAAAGAGTTCTCGGTTTTATGCAAAGCCACGACGAAGTTTGGGTCGGAAAAGACATGATTGATATGACAGGTGTTAAAGGTATTTACCCTGTTCTCAATTCATTAGTTAAACATGGATTAGTTGAAATGGCTGATCCAGTTGTAAGAGATTTCACTAACAATAAGGGTGAAACAAAACCAAAAGAATACAAAACATATCGCTTAACCGATAACGGAAGAGCCTTCATTATTTAGTAAACTGATGCGGACTTGTGGCTGGTCATGCATAGAACAAACAAATTAAAAAACAAAACAAAAGAAAAGAAAAAGAGGTTAAATTAAAAAACTATGGGATTATTAAAAACAAACACTTTTAAAGTAGTTGGTCGTTTATTAAATGTCAACTTAACAAACGGTAATAGAAAAGACAACGGCGCAGGTTTTATTTCTGGTAAGGCTACTGTCATTTCTAATTTAGGCGGAAGAGATAATGAATTTGAAATCTCTTTCTATGCAAATCAAAAAACAAAAGAACAAAAAGATAGCCAACTATATATATCATATAGCAAAATGAATGAATTAGTCGGTAAAAAAGTTGAAGTCACTGGCGAAATTAGAGAAAATCGTTATTTTAGCACTAATGCAAATCAAATGGTTTCTTCTCAACAATTAAGTGGAAAATTCATTCGTGGTGTTGCCGAAACAACTGCAGACGAAGGTTCTTATGAACTTGGCGGTTTCATTGTTGATACCCTTAAAGAAAAAGTATCAAAGAAAGATAATTCAATTTATCTTTATGAATTAACATTAGGTCAATCTAATTATTCTGACACAGGAATGAATAGATTTGTTCTTCATGTAAATCCAAGTGATACCGAAATTATTCATGGCGCGCAAAATTATCAAATTGGACAAACTGTTAGTGTTAATGGTGATTTAAGATTCATTGTTAACGTTGTTCAATCTCAAAAAGATAATACAGGTGGTTTTGGAGAACCAGTTACTAGAACTTTTACCAACAGACAACACAATTTCTACATTATTGGCGGTTCACCTGTCATTACAGATGTAGAAAAAGGAATGTATCCTTCTGATGTAATTAAATCATTAGTCAGCGCATACAAGGCTCGAGATGTTGAATTAGCGGGTAAAGCTAAAGAAAGCAATCCAGCTCCTGCCGTTGAAGAGTCTCCAAAAGTTACCTTCAAACAAACTAGTTTAATTTAGTTAAGAAGAGGGGTATCCCTCTTCTTTGTAATATTTTATTCAAGGAGCAAAAATAATGAACGAAGAAAAAAATACATTTCAAATATTAAATGACATTAACTTATCAGGTAAGATAAAAGAAAAAATTGGATTAAAATATCTCTCTTGGGCAGATGCTTGGGCAGAACTTAAAAAGAACTTCCCTGATGCACAAATGCACGTATATACAAGAAAAGTCTCAACTAAAACAATTTCTACTATAACTGACTCCGATAATTCAACTAGAACAACCGAAACAATAGAAGAAAATGAAATTCCATACTTTACAGATGGGAAAACTTGCTATGTTAAAGTAGGAGTAACAGTAAAAGATGTAGAATACATTGAATTACTTCCTGTTATGGATAATCGTAACAATGCGATTTCATTAAGTCTAATAAATATGACTTCCGTTAATAAGGCCATACAACGTGCTTTCGTTAAGGCATGTGCAAGACATGGTTTAGGATTATATATTTATTCAGGTGAAGATTTACCTGAAGTAGACCGCAAAGTGATAGATTTTAAAGCTATTGCTGATAATTGTGATAGATATCAAACTGTTGTTTTAAATCAAGAAGGTTTTGATAAGATGAAACAAGATGTCATTACAGGAGTTCAAGATTCTTATCCTGAAGATGCTGCGAAAGCCTTAGTTGATTATACAACAAAAACTTCTAGCGGAAAACGTATAAGTATGTTTGATTTAGAACATGATAGTGTGTCTCTTCAAAGAATTTATAACTTTATTAATGAAGTAAAGAAAGCCCTTGCCGCGCCAAATGGCAAGTAAGCCTTATACGAAACAAGATCTTGACCAATTGATATGTGAGGTGATGCAATTAAAAAGCATCACCCCTACTATTCAACGGCAAATAGGTAATTTTATTTTAATTGATAATATGACCTATAAAGAAATAGCGAGATGTATCGTTTGGTATCAAGAAGTCTTCCATGGTAAATTTGAGCCGATCTATGGTTTAAGCTTTGTCCCTTCTGTGAAAGACAGAGCGGCACAATACTTTCAACAGTTGGAAAAGCAAATGAAAGCTCAAGCTGACCAGGCGAAGAAAGTTGTAGAGTATCAAGAAAATAATATTATATTCAATATACAATCATTAGAACATAAAAAAAGAAAAGCAAAACAATTAGATGTGACCGAAATTCAGGTCGAAGGAGAGTCGGACAATGGTTAAAAAAGATTTGTTCGATACTAACGCGTCTTTGTATGTTTTAAGTTGTTTGATGCATAATCCTCTTCTTTTGCAAGATGAGAGATATGTATTTGTTAAAACCGACTTCTATAAACCATTACAACAAATGGTATTTTATGCGATATTCAATATGGCTCAAAATGGAGTCGAGCATATAACCCCTCAAGACATAGACTTATATCTTAATCAATATGAAACTCAATATGAGTTTTATAAAAAAGAAAAAGGATATGAATTCGTTGTTCAATGCTTTCAAACCGCAGAAGGAAGCGATGAAAAACAATTTGAAACTTACTACAATAGATTAAAGAAATTTTCTGTTTTAAGAGATTTAGAAGCGATTGGTATAGACACCACTCAATTTTACGATACCGAAAAAGATGCTTTGAATAGGGATTTAGAAGATGAAAAGTTAAATAAAATGTCTTTATCCTCATTAACAAATCGTATTCGAGAGTTATTAGTAAACATTGATAATAGACACATCGGTAAAGACCAAAATACTTCACAGACTGCTGCGGAGGGAATGCGCCATTTGGTCGCAGAACTAAGAGAACGTCCTGAAGTAGGATTGCCTTTAGATGGTGATATTGTAAATTACGCCACACGAGGCGCTCGTTTAGGCAAACTATATACTTACAGCGCTCCTGCCGGTTCAGGAAAAACTCGTTATATGGTGGGAAATGCTTGCGCGATTAGCATGCCTTATATTGATAAGGGTGGAAAAGTTGTTCTCAGAGGGACAAAAGAAAAAGATGATTATCAAAAAGTATTATATGTCGCAACAGAACAGAAGGCAGATGAAATTCAAACAATGATTCTTGCTTATGTTAGTGGCGTTAATGAAAAAGTCATCTTATTAGGAAATTATAATCCTGATGAATTAGATAGAGTTCAAAAAGCATTAGACATTATTGATAAATACGGGAAAAACTTAATTATCGAAACAATTCCTGATCCAAGTATCGCAATGATTAAAGCGCGTTTGGCGAAATATATTATTCAAGATGAAATAGAATATGTATTTTATGATTATATCTTTTCATCTCCAGGCCTATTAAGTGAGTTTAGAGACGTCGAAGTTCGTGAAGACGTTGCTTTAATGATGCTTTCTAATAGCTTAAAAGAAACAGCCATGACGTATAATGTCTTTATTCAATCTGCCACTCAATTGAACGATGGCTGGTCTAAGAAAAACATCGGACTAAGGGATCAAAACTGTCTTCGCGGTTCTAAGGCCATAGCAGATAAAGTCGACATTGGTATGATTGGCGTCCGTTTATGCGAAGAAGAAAAAAATCAAATTCAAGCAGTTTGGGAAGAACTACAAAAACAAAATCCTCAAAAGTTTTTGCATGAACCAAACATCGTAATTGATATTTATAAAAATCGAAGAGGAGAATTAAATTGCGTTAAGGTCTTTAGATACTTCGATTATTCAACTTGTCATTGTGACGATTACTTTGTAACAGATGCGAGTTACAAGGCTGTTTCAGATATAGGTCAATTAAAATATGAACAACGTCCATTTGATTTTCTTGATTTAAAAACAAAGGGGATAATCTAATATGAATTTCCAAGAATTAAGAGAACAACTAAGTGATGAGATGATAAAAGAAATACTGATGCAATTTAATGTTGAACCAGTAGCAGAAGATGAAGGTTCTATTACTTTCCCTACTTGCTGCCACAACTTAGAAGGTGGCAGTCCTAAATTAATATATTATAAAAATACAAAATTATTTCATTGTTATACAGAATGTGCGGCTTCTTTTGATATCTTTACTCTCTTACAGAAGATGTATAGATTAAGAGGTCAAGAAATCACATTACGACAAGCGGTTTCAATCTGCGATTTGGACGCAACCGATATTAAACCAGAAGATCGCGGTTATAACTGCGCAGAAGATATAAAATATATGCAAGGATTAAACAACTTGTATATACCTGATGTAAATAATCTTGATTTTAAAGTTTACGATAAGAGTATTCTAAAAAAATTCTCTTTTAATTATATAGGTTTGATGCCTTGGATCGAAGAAGGAATCGGCATAGATGTCTTGCAACGATTTAATATTAGATATGATGATTATCGCCAAGCAATTGTTATTCCTAACTTTGATTATGAAGGGCAATTAATAGGTATCAGAGAAAGACATTTTAAACCCGAAGAGGTATTAAAAGGTAAATATAGACCTCTATGGGATAATGGA
This sequence comes from Oscillospiraceae bacterium, assembly GCA_963644615.1. Classification (GTDB taxonomy): domain Bacteria; phylum Bacillota_I; class Bacilli_A; order RFN20; family CAG-826; genus Fiminaster. The sequence continues at coordinate 16,423 of CAVIPP010000002.1, read as the reverse complement.
ATTCTTTATAATCATCCTACTGGTAGAACTTTCTATGGCATTTATGAAAATCATAAGAATATTGAAAGAAAACACATAGTGATTATATTTGAGGGGGAGAAATCAGTCCTTTTATATAATACTATTTACGGAAACGAAAACGGCATTGCTTTGGCAACGCTTGGTCAGAATATAACAAAAGACCATATTCAATATCTTCTAAAAATGAAAGTAAGCAATGTTATTCTTGCTTATGATAGTGATTATGAAGATTATAAACAACTGCATGAAGTAGAAAAGAAATATCTTGAAAAGGCGCGTATCTTATCACCATACTTCAATGTAAGCATATTAATGGACTATGATTTTGATTTACCCTATAAAAGTAGTCCAATTGATGGTGGGAAAGATACCTTTGAAAAAATATTAAAAGACAGAAGAATAGTGTAATGGAGTTATATAAATGAATAAAGTAGAATTAAAAGTAAATCATTTAATTAAAGTTAATAAAATAAGTCAAGAATATCACGGCAAGGCAATTGACTATATCATGCAATATTTAAACTCATTAGGAATAAATAAAAAAGATATAGTTAGTTTTATTGATAGACCTAGAGAGGAAGATTTAGACGATCCGAGAAAATTGTGTAATATCGAATTGGCTGTAAAAACCGCGTGGTCAGAATTAATGCATGGCGCGAAGGTGTTCGTAGTTGTTGATAGTGATACTGATGGATATACATCAAGTTCAATCTTAATTAATTATATTCGAAGAAGATTCCCTCAAGTTGATTTAAAATATGCTTTACATCCAGGTAAAGAACACGGAATAGTTTTAGAAGATATTCCTGAAGATAGAACACTTATTTTTGTCCCTGACGCGGGTTCAAACAACGTAGAAGAACAAAAGACTTTAGTATCACAAAATAAGACTGTAATAATTTTAGACCATCACGATATTGAACAATTAGAGAATACTGGTGCTATTATTGTAAATAATCAAACAAGTCCTGATTTTAACAATAAATTTTTAAGCGGTGCAGGAGTGGTCTTTATGTTTATTATGTTAATGGATAAAATGTTTTATCCAAGTGAAGAAATTTATAAAGATTACTTTGATTTGGCTGCTGTGGGAATTATTGCTGATGCGATGAATATGACAACGCTTGGGAATAATTATATCGCCTATTATGGTTTAAGAAACATTAAAAACCAACTAATTAAAGAAATCGCCATTAAACAAGCGCATGGCATAAAAAATCCAAATTGTTTAACAAAAATTGATGTTGCATTTTATATCGCTCCTATTATTAATGGAGTGATCCGAAGTGGAGAACCAGAAGATAAACAAATGGTCTTCAGAGCGATGAGTGAAGAAAATAGTAATGAGGATTTTAGCCGCATTTGGAGAGGGGTCGAACATCATGAAACTCTTTATCAATGCGCCGCTCGTTTAGCCGCAAATGCAAAATCAAGACAAGATGCACAAAAAAGAAAAAGCTTTGAATGGCTTTGCGAAAAAATTAAGGCAGAAGGACATGAAAAGGACAATTTAATTATTGCTACTCTTGATGATAAAGACATTAAAAAAGTTAATTCTACTTTAACAGGTCTTATTGCTATGGAGTTAGTAAAAGAATTTAATAGACCAGTCTTAGTGTTGCGTAAAACAGAATTCGAAGGGAAAGAAGTATATGGAGGAAGCGGCCGCAATGGTAATTTCTACGGATTAAATGACCTTAAAGAATTTTGTCATTCGCTTCCTGTAACCTACGCAGAAGGACATCCTAATGCCTTTGGCGCCTTTTTGACCGCGACAGAAATCGACCAGTTAAGAGATAAAGCAAATACTACTTTAAATCCATTAGCTTTTGAACAAGTATATGAAGTAGATTATATCTTTAAAGATAAATACGATATTGATTATGAAATGCTTTATGAAATGGCTTCATATGATGACTTATGGGGTAATTCGATACCTCAGCCTAAGTTTGCATTTACTGTTGATTATAGTAAAACTGATATTCTTATCATGGGAAAAGACCGAAGTAGCGTAAAAATTAAATGCGGGAACATAGACTTCGTTGCTTTTAAAAACACTACCTTAGCTAACCAACTTCAACAAATAACTAATGGAACCGCGGAAATTGTCGGTCGTCCTCAAATTAATGAATGGAACGGAAACATTAGCGTTCAAATAATGATTGATAAAATTGAACTTACACCAAGAGAAAAAGTAGAAAAGAAACCTCAAAGTTTATTTGATTTAATTTAAGGAGCATATTTATGACAAAGAAAGAGTTTTTTGACAAACATCACATTCAATTTGAAACTCTAATAGAGGAAATCGCCTTTTTAGACGCATTAGATGCCCTATATTTAGGTTTTACCGTTGAACAAGTTCATGCTATTGTAGATGATTATTTAAATAATGCTGATGATATTTACAATGATATGAAGGAAGTAATACAAAAGAGAGTAAATGAATTAGAAGATAAACTAAAAGAAATAGTTGAAGATAAAGCAGATAAAATGCTAGACAAAAAGATAGATGCTTAGTATAATATAATATATTTAGAAAGGAGAATAAAAATGAGAGATTATTGTGGAATACACAATCATACAGAGTTCTCAAATTTGAAAATTATAGATAGTACCAATCGTTCCGAACAAATGATTGATTATGCTTGGGATATAGGTTTAAGCGGACTCGTTTTTACTGACCATGATTGCTTGTCTGGAACATTAAAAGAGCTAGATGAATATAGGGCCAAGCTGAAAAAAGAATGGCAGCTTATTCATCCAGAAGAAAATTTTATTGGTTACGACGCCGCGTCAAAAGAACTAGATTTTAAAGTAATTCTTGGCAACGAGATTTATTTAAGTGAAGAAGGTTTAACGGAAAATCGCATGGATGGCACTTCTCCTTGCCATTTTTGGCATCTTATCCTTATTGCAAAAGATGCAGAAGGTTTTCACCAGTTAAAACAAATTAGTTCCGCGGCATGGAGACGCGCATGGTTTAGAAATATTTTAAGAACTCCTACATATCCTAGTGATTTAATAAAATATGTAAAAGGTGGACATTTAATTTGTTCTACTGCTTGTTTGGGCGGTTATGCTGCTTGGTGCTGGAAAATGGCAACTCAAGGTGAAAATTTATTTCCTTGGGAAGAAGTTTCTGCAGAAAGTAAAGATTATTATATTCAAAAGTTAGACCATCATTTGATGGCAATGGAATCTCTTTTTGGTAAGGGAAATTTCTTTATAGAATTACAACCAAATGAAGAAAATAGTGATCAAAATCAATACAATAAGTTTATGATTGAACGCTATTGGGGAAAATATCCATTTGTTTTTTCAACTGATGCTCATTATCTTAAAGAAGACGAAAGAGAAATACATAAAGCTTTTTTAAACTCAAAATCTTCAAGAGATAGAGAAGTTGATGATTTTTATAAATATACATATATTATGTCGCAAGAAGAAGTCTATTCTTTAATGAAAGACTATATTACGATAGAACAATTTAATGAAATGGTTTCTAATACTCGTAAAATAAAAGATATGTGCCAATTTTATGAATTGGAACAAAAACCTAAACTAGCCACTGTTAAATACGAGCATTGGGAAGAATATGCAGATGATTTAGAAATTTTTAATGACGTTGACGAACAAACATATCCGAACTTTTATCACTTTATACATTCTTCAAAACAAAGTGATAACTATTTGGCACGATTGGTCGCGCATGGATATGTCGAAAAGTATAAATCCTCTTGGTCTGATAGTGTCTATTATAAGAGATTAGAAGAAGAATTTTGGACATTAAAAGAAGTAGGAGATAAGATCGAACAGCCAATGGCAGACTATTTTATTACAATGAGTAAAATTATGGACTTGGTTTGGAATGAAGCAAATAGTATTAGCGGACCAAGCCGTGGTTCTGCAGGAGCATTGTTAATTAACTATCTATTGGGTATTACTCAAATGAATCCTATTGAACAAGACTTGCCGTTTGTATGGCGTTTCTTACACCCTTCTAGACCTGACTTACCTGATATTGATTTTGATACAGAGTCTGACAAACGACTTGCCGTTTTTAATGCGGTTCGCGATTATTTCAACAGCATTGGTGGCGATGTTATCAATGTTTGCACCTTTGGAACAGAAGGAACAAAGAGTGCGCTTAAAACTGCGGCACGCGGATTAAAAATAGATGACGATGTAATTAGTTATATTACTTCAATGATTCCGAACGAAAGAGGATTTGACTGGAGTCTAAAAGATTGTTACTATGGCAACGGAGAAGATCGTAGTCCAATTAAAGCTTTCGTGGAACAAATGACGTTATATCCTCGTTTATGGCAATTAGCACAAAACATCGAAGGTCTTATAACAAGACTTGGTGTTCATGCTTCTGGTGTTGTATGCGTTAATGGCGACTTTAATGATTTTAATAGTGTAATGAAAACTTCTCATGAACAAATTGTTACATCTTATGATTTACACACTCTTGAGCGATGCGGTATGGTTAAATACGACTTTTTAACAGTATCAGCGTTGGATCGCATTAGACAATGTATGAACTATATGTTAGAAGATGGAACAATGGAATGGCAAGGTTCATTACGAGCAACCTATAATAAATATCTTGATCCTCAAGTATTAGATTATACTTCATCTGAAATGTGGGATATGGTGGGAAAAGGTGAAATTAGTAGTCTTTTCCAATTTGATACTCTTGTTGGTTCTCAAGCGATAAAATCTATCCAACCTCGCAGTCTAACTGAATTGGCGATTTCATCCTCTCTTATGAGATTAATGGGAGATGGAGAACTACCTCTTGAAAAATATGCACGACATAAACGGCTACCAAATGCTTGGCATGAAGAAATGATTTCTTATGGATTAAATGCAGAAGAACAAAAAATCTTAGAAAAGTATTTGAAGAAAAAATGCGGTGTCGGGGAATCTCAAGAAGTTATAATGCAAATCGTTATGGATCCACAAATTAGCGGTTTTGATATGAAAGAGGCTAATAAATTAAGAAAGACCATCGCAAAAAAACAATTTAAAGAAATTGAAGCAGTCAAGGAGTTATTCTTCCGGCGCGGCCGCGCCATAGGAACTTCTGATAACTTACTCAGCTATATCTGGTATGTCCAGATTAGCGCACAATTGGGGTAAACTATAACTTGCCCTTACATAACTTTACCTGCATCAAATTAATGTACTCCAAATTTGATGGTATCACAGGGGTTTAGTATATCAATCATATAAATAATAACCAAATTGATTAATACTAAGCTAACGAGAAAATCTAAACCGTAAAGGTCGGTAGACAACCTCGTGGGAAATAAAGGAGTATAAGATATGAAAATATATATTTATAGCTTTATAAATAAAATTAATGGACATCGTTATATTGGAAAAACAAATATTAACATCAAAAATAACACAATAAAAAATTGCAGAAGAATACAATGTTTCTAGTATACTTATTTCCAATATTAACCAAAGTCAGAAATATATCGATGAGAACCTTACTTATCCATTAAGAAAAAATATAAAACTTTTGAAGGAAATTGCTGCAGAATTGCATATGGTAGAATCTTCTGTTAAAGAAATTAACAATGGCGAAACACATTATAATCCTAATATTTCATATCCTATACACCATTAAACCTGTAACGACTAGAGATGACGCGTAATGGCAATCTCGTACAATAACTATTGATACGTTATTGGAAAAGGTTATGGCTAATTATTATAAATTAGTTAAAAAATAGTCTAAGCTTTTAGAAATAAAAGAATTACTTGATAGTTTTTCAGAAATTCATACGACTGGATACGCTTTAATCGCTTTACAAGAAATGAATTTAGCATATCATTATCCAATTATTTATTGGAATTGTGCATGCTTATCTGTCGATAGCAGTGCGATTAATGCCGCCGACTTTTACAATTTAATTGAAAATGATATCGTAGATGGCGACGCGGGGGAGGAAAAGAAAGCTCAAAATAAAATGGATTATGCCAAGATTGCGTCCGCGTTGGATAAGTTTAGAAACGTTTGCAATATTGATATGCCAGATATAAATGAATCTAGATTATCTTTTACTCCTGATGTAAAACATAATAGCATATTATATGGCTTAAAAGGTATCTCTCAAATTACTGAACCCGTTATTGAAGAAATTATGATCAACAGACCTTTTACAAGCTTAAAAGATTTTTTATCAAAAGTTCAAAAAAGAATAATAACGAAGCCAAAAGTAATTAATTTAATAAAATGCGGAGCTTTTGACCATATAGAAGGCAAAAGTAGAAAAGATATTTTAAAGGAATATATTTCTACAACTGCAGACTTAAAAACTAAATTAACCTTACAAAATGCGAATATGTTAATTGATTTGCACTTACTTCCTTCAGATTTTGATTATCAAAGTGATTTATATAAAATGACAAAGGAACTAAGAAAACATCGAGACAGCAAAAAATTATGGTATTGCGCTGATCGACTAGACATTCCTAGTAATAAAATCGAATCTTGGAAGAATATCTTAAAGGATAGCGGAATCCAAGGCCAAGAATTGATGATTGATAATGAACCGCGCAAAGTCTTAGACAGCACTAAGTGGGATTACTTTTATAATAAAGAAATGTCAAAGATTAAAACTTATATTTCCAAAAATCAAGAAGCTTTACTTAAAGCGTTAAATGAACGACTATTTAGCGATGAATATCAAAAATATTGCAGTGGTGACGATTTACAATGGGAATTAGATAGTATTAACTTCTATTATAGTGGACATCCTTTGAAAAAAGTTATTAAACAGCTTCCAATAGCGATTAATCCAATTGATACTATTGTAGAAGGTATGCAGGATGGTAATTTCTATATTAAAGGTAAAGAAATTCCTCGTATGAAACTTTATACTATCGCGGGAACAGTCATTGATAGAGATAGAACAAAAGGTTTAGTTACTTTACAATGTCCAGATGGTGTCGTTAGTTTAAAAGTTTATAAAGATTTATTCGCAACCTTTATGAACGTTGTAGGCGATACGGACGAAAACGGCGATAAAGATATTGAACAAGATAGCTTCTTCGAAAAAGGTGTTCATTTATTGGTAACTGGTATTCAAAGAGGAATGACTTTTGTTCCGAAAGTTTATAAAAGCACAGGTCGTAAATCTATTTTGAAAATTATTTTAGATGAAGACGGTGACTTCGTTGAATTCGAAGAAAAGAAGGATGCATAATGAAAATTACTATTTGAGACTTAGACTATTATTATGCAAAAGAAAAAGTTAATTGTTTTAACCCTGATGCGATGAAAATTGCAAGTTATCATAAACAATGCGGTGATCAAATTAATTTCGTTTTAAAAAAAGATGATATATATAGACCTTATGATATTTATTATATTATAAAAGAAAACGAAACTACCCCAAATGCTCCATTTGAATTTTACACAAATGGAGCGGTTCGATGGTGGGGTAAGGCTTATAAAAGAAAAATTAATTGGCGCATGCCGGATGCAATGCTCGCTTGTCGACCAGATTACTTGCTTTATCCTGAAAAGAATACAGATTGAGAAAGAGGAGAGCAAATACGATTTCTTAATAACAAAGGAGAACTACTTCCTATTAAACAAAATTGGCGCAATAGTTTCCACACTAAAAGGGTTATTGTAACGGATACTAATTTATGAACAACTTCAAAAGAAAATCTTAAAAAGGTCCTTATTGAATTGCAAAACGTTCTAAATGTGGCGTTTTTTGAACCAATTTGGCTTCCAAAATTAGCTTCTGATGAAGAACTCTTAACGTTATTCTTGAAGCTTCATATTCAACGAGGAGTAAATTTTCAATGGGTGCCAATTCCTTTAACTCAATATTCATGCTGTATAAAAGCAATAGAAAAAATGAAGGAACATTGAAAGGAAATTAAAATAAATCCTTTAATAATAAAGATATTTGCAAAAGAACACTGGAAATTCCCTGACGCGGCGTTACAGGACTGAAACGGCATAAAAGAGGTAATTGTTGATGCAAAAAAAAGAAGGATCGCCATTGAATTAAAAATGATATCGAGCCGCATGGATACGCCTTATTTCCTATTATTCGAAACAATTAGTAATTGAACACATAATAAATTTCAATACAGTTGGCTAGAATGGATAACAACGGAATACGGTCCTGGTCTCAAATTCGGCCGCAACGTAGAATTCTGGGGACATCCTGAAAAATGAAATGAAGTTTTTAGAGATTTACTTAGACAAACCTATACAGACAAAGATTTTTTAACAATACAATGAGGAGAATCTTCTCTATCAGAGAATGATATTCCTTGAAAAAAATGACAAGAGGTATTTATTTATGGGATATAAAAGAATATGTATATTGGATACAGAAACCACTAGCGTTTACTGGAATAGCGCCGCACCTGTCCAAATCGCCGCGCTCATTTGTGACGAAAAGGGAAACATAATAGATAGTTTTAACGAAAGAATTAGAACTACTCATAAAATTGATCCTGATGCTAGTAAAGTCCATGGCATTTATGCAAAGGATTTAATTAATTGTCGCCCTGAGTCAGAAGTATTGATAGATTTTTGCTGTTGGATGAAACAACAAGAAGTTGATGTAGTGTTAACTTATAATGGTGAAGCTTTTGACCGTCCAATGTTAAATGAGCGATGCAAAGTATTAAAGATACCTTATAATTATTTTAATAAAGAAGTTTTTCCTGGCATTGATGGTTATTATGATTGCATTGCAATAGCAAAAAAACAAAACCTTTTTGGTTTAAAAGATAAACTTGGTCGAAAATGGAGATTAACCCTAGTAGCGGAGGCATTGGGTTTTAGCAGCGCCGGCGCGCATGATGCCTTGGCAGACGTTCTGATGCTTAAAAATATTTTCTTCTATGTGGACCCAATCGTTCATCCAGATCATTGGAACTCGGACAGCACAAAAAGTCTATTTTAAAAAGAGTCGAATGACTCTTTTATTTTATATTTTCAAATTTAATTTATTTATTTTTAAGATTATAAATTGTGCTTTCAATTAAAGATCTTAAATAACTATCCATGTCACCAAAATTAGTTGTGATATATGTTATTAAATCAGGAGCTAATTGAGATTTAATTTGATTTAAGCATTTTTCCAATGCTACTTTTTGTTCTTCTGGTCCAAACTTACCTTGTGTTTTTAAAGATTCAACATAGGTTTGATATATGTCTTTGACTGCATTACCAACTAAAGTAACAATTGTCGATAAATAGTTCGCAGCTTTTTGGTCTCCTATTTTAGAGTTAATCCATGAAGTTAATTTTGTAACTCCAAAAGTTACTAATCCTGTGATGATAACACCTAAAGCGGATCAGATAATATTCATAATTTCTTGTGGCATTTTATTTGCCTCCTTTTACATTTATTGATTCATGCGGCAACTCATAGAATCACTTACTAATATCTTTTTGAATAAAAGAATTTCCGCCTAGTTTAGTATAAGCACTATACATATTAGTAAAGTTTTCACTATCATCTTGGGTTCGGAAGCCTTTCTTAGCGCAATCATAATAGAATTCTAATAATTGACATCTGAGACCCGCGCAGGCTCCTTCCGCATTTATAGCAAGTTGTTGCTCGACAATTGCCAATTTTTCTTCTATGGGTTTTACAACTTTCGTTACATTAGTAAGAATATCTTCTTGTCTTTCTGCACGCAATTGTTTGTCTTTTAATTCACTATACTCTTGTTGTTCTTTTGCGCGTTTTTCTCATTTAGACTTAATATATAAACCTACCACTGTAGTCACTATAAGATTAGCAATAACGCACATTCCTCCTACGAGTCATTCCATCTACTTAATTCCTCCGCGCCAAGAACTGTATATTCTTTCTATGGTCATTATTATTATATCGAGGACTCCTTTAAAAATCAAACTCGAGCGTGAAAAATATCTTTTTAGAATAATGCAACTGAACATTTTTGTTTTTACCATTTTGTTTTTCTATAATATAAATATAAAGGAGTATCTTTATGGAAAAAGAACAAATATTAGAATTTAGACAATCTATCGAAAATTTTACTATCGAAGAATTAGAAAGTAAAGCGAATGAAATCCGCAACAGTATTAGTAAAATGATTTTGGATAGTGATTTAATTATTAAGGCGGCAATCGTAGAAGCACTACTTAAAGAGAAAAAAGGAAATAAATAATGGGTCGTCTTTCACAAGAAGATATCAGACAAGAAGTTGAAGCAAAAGGTTATAGTTTAGTTGATGCAAGTAATTATACCAATATGGAAAGTATAATTACTATTCGTTGTCCAAAAGGACACTGTATACAAACTAGTTTTGCCAATTTTCGTTTACCTAGTTTTACTTGCCCGCAATGCGACGTCAATATTAAATTTATCAACCCTACAATAGTTCCTCCTAAAAAAGGTTTCAGAGTAATTGCTTTTGATCAAGCAACAGAACATTTTGGTTTAAGTATCTTTGAAAATGGAGAACTTATATTTTTCAATCTTTATACTTTTGTAGGGAACGTTACGTCTAGACTTGCACAGATTAAAAATTTTGTTAATAATATAGTTGTCAAAGAATGAAAACCGGATTTCATCGTGTTTGAAGATATTCAATATCAATACGGTGCTGTTCTAACTTATAAAATTCTTGCCATGCTTTTAGGAATTATTGAAGTGTCATGCTTTGAAAATAATATTCCTTATGAGATTGTTAGTCCTAATGTATGGCGAAAATACGCGGGAACATGCGGAAAAACTCGTATTCAAGAAAAACAACTTAGTGTGGCAATGGTAAAAGAGAAATATGGAATTCGAGTTAATGATGATGCGGCTGAGGCTATTTTAATTGGTCGTTATGGTGCGCAAAAGCATAAAGAGGATTTAGGTTTGGCTTTTGGGAGGAAAAATTAATGGCGAATACTTATGAATTAAATTATCAAAAAATACATAATACTTTAGAAAAAGATGCTGGCCCTAATATTTATGGTGATATAGTTGGCAAACGTGTTACTAATTTGATGCCTACTCATATCCGCTCTGGTCGTTCATTGGCTAGCGATAAAACATATGAGCAGGTAAAAGATGATTCTGCAGCCAATACCATAGATTTGAAGACCATCTTATTTAACTTCGCACAGCCTGATGAGTATACAAAATTGTATGTGGTTAATTCTGATTTCTATCAACAAAATTATGATACACAAATAAAAAATAATTCATATGTTAAAGTTAATTCTTCTATATATCCTAATCATTGATATCAATGTTGTGACAAGGGTTTGTTTTTTCCTTGAACATTAACTTGAGCATATACTGTAGCATACCCTTCTTGTTATAGAGATATCCGTTCTCTCCCCTTTATTTCGAATGAAGCCTATTGTACAGGAAAAATAAAAATTAATCCTTATGAAGATTATATTTTTCAAATAGTAAGTCGTTATGGTAAATAGCCTTCAGACGCACGTATTTATTATCAATATATAATTGAAAGTCCTGCCAGAGGTTTGCAAAATAAAAAAGATTTTTATTATGTTCAACCAATTTCGGAACCATATGAATTAACAAATAAACCAAACAATTTTCAAATAAATACAAGTTATATTCTTAAATATGATAAAGAAGAAACTATTACAAACAAGGGCTTTTTTATTCCTACTCGCCCTGATATTTCTTCTTTACAAAATATTACAAGCATAGAAGGAAATCCCTCTTTGCGCAATTTTTATATAATGTTTTATATCACTGGTGTAAAAGAAGATAATGGAACTTTATATATAACAGGAGAAAATGCAAGTCAGACATATTCTTTAGATAATTTTTCTTTCTTTTTCTTTCATTCTTCTACTGGATATTCTTTAGATGATAAAGGAACTATTTTAGAATATCAATCACCTGGATTGCTACAACAAAAAGTTATCTATCGTGATTATAAAATTCTCCAATCTAAAGGATCTAGTGCTATATTAGAGCGCTTACAAGACGTGCCTCCAAAAATTATATATGATGATACAGAACCAGAATGTTTAAAAATCGGCATAGATAATATATATAACAGTGAAGCACTAACGTTTTCAACTGCAAATGAATTTTGTAACCAATTGGAAATTAATGAGAACTTATATTGAAAAATATCTGCGACAAAAAATGATTTAGAACCTTATGATAGTATTCAGGATGAATATAACACACACAAAGATGAAAGTTTTTTTACGATAAAAGGAGGAACTACTGGTACAAAATATAGTCCCTATGAAAAATTTTTAGCAGCTTTAATAGAGAATAACGGAATTTTATATTTGTCTGATGGAACTTATATCGGATATGATGTAAATAAAGACAACAAGAAAGATTTTTATTATATAGAATACACTTCTGTTCAAATAATGAATTATTTACTGCAACAAAACTTAGAATTAGTATTAGTTCCTTCACGAGATTATATTGTTAACTGTTATAGAAGGAAGAATTCTTGACGACAACCTGATGGCAAAGAATTTGAATATACCGTAAACACACAAAGAAATAATATCAGATTAATAGATATGACTAATAAACCTGTTCAATATGCTAATAATGAATGAGGAACATATACTTTAAGTGATGGCGTATCAACTACCTTTCAGTCGTCTGCAGGTCATATTTCATCAACTAATGTTGTAATATATAAACCATACGTTAATATCGGGGTTTTTAGATTAGAATTGTTTTATAATACTCCTAGCAAGTTATATGTAGAACTAGGCTCTTACGAATCATGAGACGATTTTTCTAAAGCCGCACAAGATCATGGTGGATTATATGAAAAGGAAGAAGCTAAAAAAGGATTTTACTATGTTGAAGCTTCTTATAAAAAAGGTACTATTTATTATTATTATAATGGCGATAAAATAGAAGATATTCAATCATATTCTTATATAAAGTTATATTTAGATGCTCAAATAGATAATGCCGTTTTCTGTCGTCAAGGAGAAACAACGCAACCATATAAACCAAATGCTACTGCACTACCAAAATGAGTATCCCCCTTACAGTTTGATAAATGGTATACTATTAATTTTAGAAATAATAACAAAGATAAAAAACCTCTTCTTGGTTATGAAGTAAAATCCAGCGGTTGATCAGGATATCGAAACCTTGGTGGTATTTCTAAATATAATACGACTTATACTTATAAATGATTCGTTAAACATCTATTTTTACCAAATTATGAATATAATTTAATTCATTTCTTCGCAAAAATGCGTCCCGATGGAAAAAATCATTTAAATAAAAATGATGATTTTACTGTTAATGGTCAGTTTGTTCCTATATGTTTTCAATGAGGAATATTAGATATTGACGAATTTATAACACATACGGAAAAATACAATATTGAGTGAACTGACCGAGTCCTTGGAGATCGTTTTAAACAATGAGGTCGTAAGTGATTATATGGTTCAGGAAACAGCGAAGAACCAGAATTTGTAGGAAAATACAGTACTCCTATTTTTATATCTAAATTCATTGGGCGTCCTTCTTCTACCCTTGTACAAAAAAGAATAAAACAATTAAGTCCGGCAGCAGAAATAGCAGCGTTACAATTATTTGGAGGTCAACCTGCAAAATGTAGCGTAAGCACTTATCGTGATGCTAATAAAGCCAAACATAACTGTTTTGTTTTATATACAAAAAATGATAAAAAAGACCTTAATAACTAAGGTCTTTTTAAAAGAAAACGAATGGGTGTCCGGAATAGTCACAGGCCAAAAAAATCGATGCTCCAACCACCCTCTTCGCAAACAATTATTTATTTTTTAATTGCGCTTTTAATTCATCAATTTCTTTTTGTTGTTGCTTTATTGCTTGCCACAATATATATACTAATTTAGATTCATGGATGGACATATAATCCATATTTTGTCCAGTAGCATCTATATTATCAACTACTTTGAACCCTTCGATGTTTAAATCTTGAACATCTTGCGCAAGAATTCCAATAGAAGGGATGTCTGTATCTTTATATGTGAAAGAATATAAAGGAACTTTTTTGATGAATGAAACCGCGTCTAATTGAAGCTCTTTAATATTTGTTTTCGCGCGTTTGTCTGAAGTAGTATTAAAGAAGCCTGCTTCGCACTTATTAATCGCATAAAGATTATTAGAGTATACATCTCCCGCCACAGGCTCTTTACCTCCTGGTGTCACGGGACCTAATGTACAATAATTTGTTATATGCAGATTATTAGAAACATTAACTTTAGAAATGTCAGACGAACCGATTTCAATACTTTTAGAAGATTCTGAATATCCAATTAAATTGTTCTGCTTGTCTGCACTTTTTGTTTGTAAAAAACAATTATTCGGTATAATTAAGTTGCCTGCAGACAAAGAAAAGTCTCCTTTTATAGTTTGTCCTTCGACTTCACTACATAATATTCTACCTAATGAATGTTCCGCACTATCTCACTTCAAAGTAACAGTAGGCATCCATTCCAAAGGTTTAGATGGATCATTAGCGTCTTTTGGAGTGTTAAAATTTAAGTATGTATAAAATGATTTCTCTTGTTCTTGATTTAATCCTTTAACATATTTTCAATTTGCTGGCATATTTAATTCTCCTTATATAATAACTATACTATTTGAGAGAGAAGAAGTCAATTTCTTCTCTCTCGTTTTTACTATCTGATTAATGATACTAATCTATTAATCAATTTGTCGCTGTATTTAACATTATTAATCGTGACAGTTAATTTTGATTGATTGCGCAAATCATAAGATAAATCTGAAATAAATAGATATTGTTTTAATGATTTGTAAATCAAGTCTTTTTTAGAATAGAAATCATCTGCTCTAAGTTCAATAGGATCTCCAATTTTTAATTCTTGCCCATGATACCCTTTTAATAAATACAAATCGGTAATTGATATATTATACTGTCTTTCAGGCTTTGTCAAGTCTAAGAAATAATAATATGCAGCAGTATAAAGTTCATTAGTTGTTGTTGCATCGTTATTTTCATAGGAGTTCTCTAAAATAACATGGTTGAAACGTTGATAAATTTCCTTTCATTTATTATCGTGGTCTTTAACTAATTTCTCATAAGTGCTTAGAGACAATGGATCATACATTAATAATTTTTGATATATCATTACATATAACCCATTATATTGCTCATAAGCTTTTCCTGTTAATTCCTTAATCAATTCATTTCAATAGATGCCACCAGTGCGAGAATAATAATAAGTTTGCTTGCCTATTTTTTCTAATTGGAAGTTTTCGATATCTTCACCCAACATTATCATAATATTGCGGATTGCCTCATTATCTTCAATTTGAGACGCTGGGACATATTCATTTTCAATATTTTGATTTAAGACCTGTGTTGCAGATGATAATTTACTAGGAGGATTATAAGTTCATTGAAATTTATCTAAAACTGCGTTTCCTCTACGAGTAAAAATTTCAACTTGCGGCAAAATATCATCTATGATTTGCAATTCAGTGCTTGTTACTTTAAATATCTTTTCGAACGTATAATTTTCCTTTTGATCACTATATTGAACTCAAGTGTCAGGTAAGTAATACTCACAGAACTTACTTGCTGTATAAGCATTATTTCAATATTCGGTTAATTGTGTCTCAATTGCTGCGGCTTGAGAGAAACAAATTGGATATTTATTACTACGCGCGTATCGGTATCAAAAACTACCATTTGTCATTGATGCGAATAAAGTTGCATCACTATCTAGTGTTTGATCTTCTACTTTAATAATAAGAAAATTATCTTCATTCGGTATAGAAACTGTTGCACTTTTTGCTCCTTTTCAGTCTACTATAAAGGAAGTTATGTTTGTTAACAGTTGTGCTTTATCTGATTCAATAATATAAGAACCATCTTCATTTGTCGTTCCTACTTGTTTATGTTGATATATAGTAACATCAAATTTAGTTCTATTTTTGATAAAAGATGTTTCTGTTTTTGTCGTGTAATCAAAATAGTAGTATTTACCTGAATTTATAATTTGTCTAATTGTATAAATTGGGACGTATTCACCACTAACTTCATTGTAATAACTTGCATCCATATTAAACTCAGTAGGTCTTACAAAATGAATAGTTGCTTCTTTTATTGTATAATATCCTTTAGTGAAATCACTTTGAGAATCAAAAGGATACTCTAAGCCTGTTTCAGAATAGAAAGGAATTCCATTTTGATAATAATTGGGCTTATAGAATAATTGCGTCTTTTCTATCTTCTGTAAATAGTAGTCTCTCTTCTCAAACAGCATAAATAAATTTGCAATACCATGTTGATAAATAACAAAAGTGTAGTCTTTAAGATTGTCGAATCCATCTAGTGATTGTTTGTTAAATACACCATCTACTTTTTCGACATATTCATTCAAAGCATCATAAGC
>CAVIPP010000001.1:31119-74636 GCA_963644615.1 Oscillospiraceae bacterium | reverse complement strand
TATTTCATAGAAATATGTACTCCTTTCTGTTGTCCAGATTTTGGGGTACGACTCACATTTTTTTAATTCATAAGAATTAATTAAAAATATATAAGCATCCAAAATAGACATTTTTATCTATTTGGCGGATTTTGTCGACTTTAAGTCAAAAATGATTTCTTCATAAAAGAAATGTTTTTTAAAATCAAAAATTATTTATAAAATTATCAAAAACATTATTCGCTACTCAAAAAACTACTATCTATATATAATTTTCATTGTATGAATAAATTTAAAAACTGGATATTTGATTTACTAAAAGGAATAGGCATAGGTTTAGCGTGTATTATTCCAGGTGTTTCTGGTGGAACAATAGCTATCATAATAAAAATATATGACAAACTAATTAACGCTGTTTCTTCGTTATTTAAGAATTTTGTCAAAAGTTTTCTAATATTACTTCCGATTTGTTTAGGAATAATTATTGGTTTTGCTATTGGATTTTTTGGAATCAAACTAGCATTCACATATATATTATTTTCAATTGTTGCTTTATTTGCTGGACTAATTCTTGGCAGTGTTCCAAGTCTATCTAAAGAAGTGAAAGGTGAACCACTTAAAACTTCATATGTCGTTACATTTTCGATAACACTCATATTTGTGATTGGAATAGCGCTTTTATCATTTTATTTCCAAACACAAGGTTCATATGGACTAAGAGACAAGATCATGAATCCACAATGGTATATGTATTTAATTATGATACCAGTCGGGATGCTTGCTTCTTTTGCTCTTGTCGCTCCAGGTGTCAGCGGATCAATGATTTTAATGGTTCTTGGTTTTTATCAGCCTATATTAGAACTCATTTCATCACTTAAGAATTTTGATAATAATTTTGGTCCATATTTTGGACTATTATGTTGTCTAGCTTTGGGAATAATTATTGGTTTCTTTGCTTGTGCAAAACTGATGAAATATTTATTAGCGAAGCATAGAACAATAACTTTCTATGGAATACTAGGATTCGTCATCGGATCAATTCCAGCAATATTCTTAAATCTAGATATATACGCTGGTTACGCGACTAGTAACACTACTTCTTATGCAGGAATAATAAATAATCCAATAGAACTTGCTTTAGGAATTCCTTTATTCTTTGTTGGTGCCTTTGTTGCATACTTTCTTTTAAAATACGCCTCTAAGAAGGCAAATCAAAAAGAAGAAAATGTAGCTTAGGAAAATAATTAAAATAAAAACACTTTATTAACAATAAAAAGTGATAAGTATAAAATAATTTTGTTGTAACAAGGTATATTTACCTTTATTTACGAAAGGCTATATTATGAATTTCATTTTTATATCACCGAATTTTCCTACAATATATTCCAAATTTGTTCACGCTTTAAAAGATAATGGTGTTAATGTCTTAGGCATTGGTGACACACCATATTTAGAGACAAATGAAGAACTAAGAAAATACATCACAGAATATTATTATTTAACCGATCTTTCTAACTATGAAGAAATGAAGAAAGCCGTCCAATATTTTATAAATAAATATGGGCATATAGATTTTCTTGAATCTAACAACGAATATTGGCTGATGGAAGACGCAAAACTAAGAGAATATTTCCATATTGATACAGGATTTTATCCAGCCAATATGGACAAAATAAAATACAAATCAAAAATGAAACAATATTTCAATAAAGCGGGCGCTAAAACCGCTAGGTATATTCTTGTCAGTGATTTAGATAAATCTTTAGATTTTGCTAAAGAGGTTGGATATCCACTTTTTGTTAAACCTGATAATGGTGTCGGAGCATCACATTCCTACAAAATATCTAATGAAGAACAATTAAGAAAATTCCATAACACAAAATTAGAAACTACTTACATTATGGAAGAATTTATTGATGGTGAACTTATGTCATTTGATGGAATATGTGACATTGATGGCAATATCATATTTGCAGTCAATGAACATTTCCCAACTCCTATCGCAGAAGTTGTAAATGATAGTAAAGATATTTACTATTATGCGACGACTGAAATGCCTGATAAATTTAGAAAATTAGGTGAAAATGTCGTTAAAGAATTTGGGATATCTAAAAGATGTTTTCATATTGAATTTTTTAAACTTAGAAAATCTAAAAAAGGTCTAGGTAAAATCGGAGATATTATCGCCTTAGAAACTAACATGCGTTCTCCTGGAGGAAACACTCCCGATTTGATATCAATGGCGATAAACGCAAATTACTATAAAATATACGCTGATGTGATTTGTTATAATAAGTCGTTAGAAGACCTAAATAAAGAAAAATATATCGCAATGTCTGTCGCTAGACATGATAACAAGGTGTATCACAATACGCATAGCGATATATTAAATAAATATAAAGAAAATATACGCGAAGTAGGCATCTATCCAAAAGGAATAAGAGAAGCAATGGGCGATCATTTCTATTTTGCAACTTTTAGTGATTTAAAATCCGCGAACGAGTTTAAAGATTTTGTCTTAGAACAATAAAAATCAGATACGTATTAGACTTTCTTATAACTTTTTCTCTTCGATTAGTTTGTCGTAATGCTTTAAATCTGCATACAAAAATTTAAGTCGAGGAAAAATTTTCATATAGACATGATTGAATAAATAATCATATTTTTTATGATTTTCCATATTTGGTAAAAATTCATCAGATTGGTGAACCATCGCCTCCACTGCTTCTTGAGGAGTTTTAAATTCTTTAGCGGCTAAAAATCCCGCCATTGCACAACCAAGAGACGAACATTCAAATGTTTGAATACGCGAAACCGGTAAGCCAAATATATCTGCAGTAATCTGACAAACTGCATCAGATTGAGAACCGCCACCAGCAATACGAATCTTTTTAACTTTTTTATGAGTTCTTTTCTTTTCAAAAAATTCCATGCCTTCACGAAGTGCATAAGCAATACCTTCAATAATTGCACGATATAAGTGAATTGATGTATGAGTATCACTGAAACCAATAATTGCACCTTTAGCGAGAGGTCTTCTAAGGCCTGGTCCCCAATAAGGTTGTAAAACAAGTCCATCACATCCAGGTTCAATTTTTAACATTTCTTTATTGAGTGCTTTTATAGCAGAAATATTTTCAATTTGATTTTCGATTTTTTCACCAGCACCAAATTCAGTTGCGAACCAATTGAGCATCCAATAACCACGATATATTTGAACTTCAAGATTATAATAACCTGGTACTACACTAGGATAAGCAGGTAAAAATGGTTCAGCGTCTGAATATTTTTTAACAGTTATTTCAACGCTTGATGCTGTTCCATAGCTTACCGCAGCAGTTGTCTTATCAATTGCGCCAAGCCCAAATGTTTCTGCAGATTTATCAGAGCCGCACGCAAACATCTTTAATCCCATAGGAAGCCCAGTCTTTTCACTTGCTTCTTTAGTTATTGTACCCATTACTTCTCCAACAGGAACGAGTTTACAAAGTAATTTATTTTCTATTCCATAGACTTCGCCTTTTAAGGCTTTATCTTTATACCATTTTCGTTTCTTAAACCAGATTGGAATATGACCAGCTTGTGATGCAGGTGAATCGACATAATCACCAAGTAATTGCATGGTAACAAAGGTAGATAAATTCATATATTTATCAACTTTCGCCCATATTTCTGGTTCGTTTTCTTGAATCCATAGAGCCATCGTTCTTTTACGATTAAGTTCAATAGTTGGCCCCATACCAATTACTTTAAAAATAGTTTTCCGACCAAAACTTAAAGGTCTTTTTGCATCGGATCGTCTTTGGTCAAGCCAGAGAATTGCTGGCCTAAGAGGTTTATTATCTTTGTCTAAAATAACTGGAGAATCTCTAAAAAATGACATTGATATGCCTAAAATATCATCGACTTTATCTTTATTTTTTTCCATTAATGGTTTTGTTGCTTTAGCAAGTGATTCCATATAAAAATATGGATCTTGTTCAGCAAAACCGGGTTTTGGTGAATTATATACTGGTTCATATTTAACTTTTTCCATAGCGACTGTTTCGCCTTTGTTGTTAAAAAGTCCAGCGCGAACTGATTGTGTTCCAAAATCTATTGTTAATATAAGGGGTTCTTTCATTCGTATTCCTCGAAATTGTAATATAACTATAATACATAAATTGAATAGATAAAACCATTAATTAAAAACCGCTTTTTAATGCTTTTTGGTAACTTTTAATAACTTTGTTATTGCTATAAAGTTGTGCAGTTGCTAAATTATATATGCGATTTTTTTCGCATACTGTTAGTTACAATTGTCAATTAGGAGGAAAATATGGCAAAACAATACGTCTATAACTTCCAAGATGCTTACGGTTTAGGTAAGGAACTCCTTGGAGGTAAAGGTGCTGGTCTTGCTGAAATGACACATATCGGTGTGCCAATTCCAGAAGGATTCACCATCACCACAGAAGCTTGTACACTTTATTATGAAAGTGGCAAGAAATTACCAGATTATTTGGTAAAAGAAATATATGATGGAATTGCTAGAGTTGAAAAACAAACTGGCAAAAACTTCGGTGGAGCCCATAAGCCTCTTCTCGTTTCAGTTCGTTCTGGCGCACGAGTCTCAATGCCAGGTATGATGGATACCATCTTAAACCTTGGTTTAAATGACACAACTGTCGCAGCCTTAATTAAAGAAACTGGAAACGAAAGATTTGCTTGGGATTCATATCGTCGTTTCATCCTTATGTTTACAAACATCGCAAAAGGACATCCACGTACTGACATGGATAAAATGCTCGATGATTTAAAGAAAGCAAAAGGTTATAACCTCGATACAGAAGTTACATCCGACGAACTTAAGGAACTCGTCAAAAAGTATAAAGAATACTATAAGAAAACATTTGGTGAAGATTTCCCAACTGATCCAAAAGTGCAATTAATCGAAGCAGTTACTGCTGTCTTCCGTTCATGGGATAACCCACGTGCAAACGTCTATCGTATGCAATATTCAATCCCATATTCCTGGGGAACAGCCGTCAACGTTCAATCCATGGCCTTCGGAAATAAGGGCGAAACTTCTGGCACTGGTGTTGCTTTCTCAAGAAACGCTGCAACTGGTGAAAAAGAAATTTCTGCCGAATATTTGCCAAACGCTCAAGGTGAAGACGTCGTTGCTGGTATTCGTACACCACTTCACATTGATGAACTCAAAAAACGTATGCCAGACGTCTATAAACAATTTGAAGAAACAATTAAGAAAATGGAACTCCATTATCGCGATATGCAAGATATGGAATTCACTGTCGAAGAAGGAAAACTCTACTTCTTACAAACTAGAAGCGGTAAACGCACACCTGCTGCAGCCTTAAAGATGGCTTGTGACATGGTCGATGAAGGTTTAATCACTAAAGAAGAAGCTGTCTTAAGAATTGATCCAGTATCATTCGATAAATTACTTCTTCCAAACTTCGATAAAGATGATTTAGCAAAAGCTGAATCTCGTAAGATTGCTAAAGGTAATCCTGCTGGTCCAGGTGCTGGTACTGGTAAGATTGCATTTTCTGCTGAAGAAGCAGAAGCACGTCATAACGCTGGCGAAAAAGTTGTCTTAGTCCGTGCTGAAACTTCCCCAGAAGACTTAATCGGTATGATTGCCGCTGAAGGTATCCTCACTATGCGTGGTGGTATGACTTCACACGCTGCTGTCGTTGCCCGTGGTATGGGTAAATGCTGTGTCACTGGTTGTGCTGCTGCATTAATCAACGAAGAAGAAAAAACATTAACTATTAACGGTAAAGTTTATGGACCAGATGATGTCTTATCAATCGACGGTTCAACTGGTTGTGTCTACGAAGGTGACATTAAGAAAGTTGCACCTGATTTGTCAAGTGGTAACTTCGGTCGACTCATGGCTTGGGTTGATGAAGCTAGAACATTAAAAGTTCGCGCTAATGCAGATACTCCAAGAGATGCTCACCAAGCTAAAGTATTCGGTGCACAAGGCATTGGATTATGCCGTACTGAACACATGTTCTTTGATAAGGACAAAATCTTCCACTTCAGAAAGATGATTCTTGCTGATAATAAAGAAGAAAGAGTTGCCGCTTTAGCGGAAATCGAACCACTTCAACAAAAAGACTTTGAAGGTTTATTTGAAGAAATGGGTGAACTCAATGTCAATATCCGTCTATTAGATCCACCTCTACACGAATTCCTTCCACAAGAAGAAGACAAGATTGAAGAACTTTCAAAAGCAACTGGTCACAGTGTCACCTATATTCATAAACGCATTGAAGAACTTCACGAATTTAACCCAATGATGGGTCACCGTGGATGCCGTCTTGACGTTTCTTATCCAGAAATTGGAGAAATGCAAACACGTGCTATCTTAAAAGCCGCGATTGCAGTTAATAAGAAACTAGGTACACACATTGAACCAGAAATCATGATTCCATTAACCTTAGATCTCAAAGAATTTAAGTTTGTTAAAGCAATCATCGTGAAGACCGCTGATGAAGTTATTAAAGAAGCTGGTGTCAACCTCAAATATCACATTGGTACAATGATTGAAGTTCCACGAGCAGCTCTTCTTTCTGGTGAAATCGCTGAAGAAGCAGAATTCTTCTCATTTGGTACAAACGACTTAACCCAATTAACATTTGGTTTCAGCCGTGATGATGCCTCTAAATTCTTACCAGATTACTATAACAACAAGATTTTAGAAGAAGATCCATTTAAAACACTCGATCAACATGGTGTTGGTAGACTTATTAAACTTTCTGTTAAAGAAGGCCGTGCTACAAAACCAAATCTACATGTTGGTGTTTGTGGTGAAACTGGTGGCGAACCAAATTCAATCCAATTCTATCATGATGCTGGATTAGATTACGTTTCATGTTCACCATTCCGTGTTCCTGTTGCTCGTCTTGCTGCTGCACAAGCTGCAATTCGTAGCAAAGCTAAAAAGTAATCTTAGTTAAAGAAAACATTGCCACGCTTCAATTTGGAGCGTGGCTTTTTCTATAAAAAATTTCATCAAAAAACAAAACAGTTTTATGAAGGATGAATTTATTGCAAAGAACCTTAATTAGCATTAAGTGATAACAACAAACTAATAATTAAAATTAACCGAGAAATAAATCTGATTTAGCAGACACAATCTAAAAATAGTCTAAAACAACATCAGAATAAATTTCTCTCAATAACTATTTTTCTAATAAACAAGATGAATTTATATGTAAATCATTATTAGTAGATACATATCCAACAATTAACTCACCAATCAACACTTCTTTTTCAAAATAATTAACAAATAATATATAGTCAAATAAATGGACTTCATTACCGTTAGTTACAAATCCTACCTGATTGCCATTAATGTCATAAATATTATTAGAAAACGATGAGATATGTGCGACAAGAGATTCATCAAAATAAATATCATTAAGATTAACTAACATTTAATTTAATGTTCTAGTTAAGAAGACATCATAGCCTTCTTTTTTGTATTTTTTATATAGTTTTTGCATTAAGGAATGGTCACTAGAAAGAGCAAAAACAGCGCTTCCAGAACCAGACATAAGAACGATTTTTAATCCATCATTAAACAGCATATTTTTAATGTCTTGAATTTTACTTAACAAACTAATAGAAGGTTTCTCAAGAGAATTGAAAACTGATTCTGCTAGTAGATTATCATCACCACTGATGAGTGCTTCTTCAACTTTGTCGCCGTTCCCGTGGTCAAGTTTTATCGTGTCAGCGTATTCAAAAACATGCTTAGTAGATAATCCTTCTTCGGGTTTAATAATTAAAACGTTATATCTCTTTTTTAATTTTATTGGTTTTAGTGATTCACCAATACCACTTACACGAGCAGGAATGTTATCTAAACAGAAAGGAACATCCGCTCCAAGGGTTTTAGCTAAATCTAAGAGTTCTTCTTTAGATAATTTTAGTTTTAAAAGATGACATAATGCTTTAATTGTCGCAGCGGCATTACTAGAACCGCCACCAAGACCAGCGGAAATAGGTATTTCTTTATGAACAATAATGTTGAAATTATCTTTAATGTTGTAGCGGTTTTTCATCTCAATAAGAGTTTTATTTATCAAATTGTATTTAGTTTCTTTTAGTTCAACATGATCGCAGACAACATATGAATCATTAGAATAAGGTAAAAATGTCACTTGAAGAGAATCGTGAAGTTCTAATGGAAGCATAATCATGTCAAGATTATGATAGCCGTCTTCTCTTTTAGACAATACATCTAAATATGCATTAATTTTCGCAAACGCTTTAATGTACATAACTTATAAGTTCCTTATATTATAAATAAATTTTCTGCAGTTAGTTTTTCATAAAGAGCAATATATTGTTCAATGTTAAGTTGTTCTGGCCTAAGCAAGAAATCAATATTTAGTTCTTTTAATATATTAGAGGCTAAGACTTTATCACTTAATAATGAAGATAGACAATTTAATACCGTTTTTCTTTTGTGAAGAAAGATTTTACACATGAGTCTATAAATGAATTCATTATCTGTATTTTTAATATTTTCATTTGGAACAATTTTGAAAACAACCGAATCAACATGAGGAGTTGGAACAAAATTACTACGTCCAACAATAATAGATGGTTCAATGCTAGCAACATGATTAAGAAGTAAAGAAAGAGGCGAAACAGTTTTTGTGTTTGGCATCAATTTTGCCACTACTTCTTTTTGAGTCATTAAAACTATTGTTTTAGCGTTTTTTGCAGTCAATAAAATGTGTTCGATAATTCCAGAAGTAATATAGTAAGGCAAATTACCAATTATCTTTGTAAAATTAGTTAGATTTGCAGTCAAAATATTTTGTCGAGCAATGCTAACGTTTTCTAAATTTGAAAAATCATTTTGAAGTTTAATGAGCATCTTATCATCAATATCAATTAAAGTTATATGAACATTCTCATTTTTAACAAGGTAATAACTTAGTGAACCTAAACCCGCTCCTATTTCAAGAACATTGTCTCCATCTTCTAATGAAAGTTGACCACATATTGCTTTTGCAACATCACATTTAACGAGGAAATTTTGACCCAAAGATTTGTTTGCTTGGAATTTATATGTCTTAATGTCATTAAAGAATTCTATTTCATTCATCAATAAGGGCCTCCGTTAATTCCTCTAAAGAAATACCTAAGGTATTGATTCTTTTAAGAAAAGTCTTTCCATTTACATGTCCTAGATGAAGAGACTTCGCAACTTTATCACGTTTAAGCGATGAATCAGGTTTAGATATTAGGCCTAATTTGTATAGGTCAAAAGAGGTAATTAGACCTTTTCTATTATCTAAATTTGTAAACAAATTTTCAAGTGCTTCGTAAATTTCTTCGATGTCAGCTTCGGCAACACCAACTTTTCCATGCTTAATTGCGTGCTCTTTTGTAATAAAACAATGCTTAAGACCTTTGATATTATTATCTAATTCATCTCTTATTCTTTTACCAGGATAATCAGGATCAGTTAAAACAATGACATCTTTATCTTTTATTACGTTTTTCAAGTAATCAATCGTCTCTTTTGATAATGCTGAACCATTAGTAATGACATATTCAGCATCAATATAATTACTTAAAAACGCGACGTCGCTTTTACCTTCAACCACTAAGACAGCATTTAAAATTCTCTTCATATTTTAAACACTCTCTTAAAGTTATTATCGGCGTGATAAATTATTTCACCAACGTCTTCGTTTCTTAAATTAGCAATTTCTTTAGCAATTAATGGTAGATATTTAGAATGATTGAGTTCTCCTCTATGAGGAGTTGGTGCTAAATATGGTGCATCTGTCTCAAGGACATATAAATTTTCATCAATATTTTTAATGACATCTTTTACTTTGACAGCATTTTTAAAGGTAGTAACTCCACCAAAACCAAACAATAATCCAAATTTAGCGAAGTCTTTAACCATTTCAAGCGAGCCAGCATAGCAATGCATAATTCCACCATATTTTGGAGAGTGTTTCTTTAAAACTTCTAAACATTCTCCATAAGCTTCACGACAATGGATAACAATTGGGAGTTTATGTTTATTTGCTAGTTCTATTTGTACTTTAAAATATTCTATTTGTGATTTTTGAACATTCTCATCTTTGTCCCAATAATAATCTAAGCCTATTTCTCCAATAGCAATTACTTTCGAATTTTTCAATAATTTTTCAATTTCTTTTAAGTCATCTTTCTTTGCTTTTTTTGTATCAGAGGGATGGATGCCCACAATAGCGTATACATTGTCAAATTTTTCAGCAATTTGAACTGCTAAGAGGCTACTAAGATAATCATAACCGACAACCACCAAGGAGGTGACACCACTATCAAAGGCTTCCTTAACATACTTATCAGGATCAGAAGAATAAACTGGGTCATTGATATGACAATGTGTATCGATCATTTTTATTTGCCAACACAAAAACGAGAAAATATTTCATCAGTTAAATCGTTTTTGTTGCTTTCTCCTAACAAATCTAAAGCACAATTATACGCTGACATAATACTGACAGAAATTAAATCGATTGGTTGATTATCACTGTTATCTTTAACAGCACACTTCAAATAATTAACCATTTTAATAAGCAATCCGAGTTGTCTTGAATTATTAAATGATGGTGAAATTTTATGAAGAG
The DNA here is from genome assembly GCA_963644615.1 of Oscillospiraceae bacterium. Classification (GTDB taxonomy): domain Bacteria; phylum Bacillota_I; class Bacilli_A; order RFN20; family CAG-826; genus Fiminaster. The sequence goes on along the minus strand of CAVIPP010000001.1, from coordinate 63,996 downwards.
ATATACCCATCATTTCCTTAATCTTATTTGTTAGCGATTCAATATCATTATTGATAGCGCTTATATAGATATTGTTAGAATTTTTATTTTTAATTAAGTCAGATTTATTAAATACAACGATATGTTTTTTATCTTTGATTTCTGAATATAATTCTTCATCAATTCCTTCATCACTAGCGACGTAAATAATTAAATCAGCTTTAGTTATAACATCATTAATCTTCTTGATTCCAAGTGATTCAAGTTTATCGCTTGATTGTCTAAATCCTGCCGTGTCAAATAGCCTAACAGGTACTCCATCTAAATTAATTTCACCTTCGACAACATCTCTAGTTGTGCCAGCAATATCGCTGACAATTGCTTTGTCTTCGTTTAAAAAAGCATTAAGTAATGAGGATTTACCAACATTTGGCTTACCAACAATAGCAATATTAACTCCCTCATTATAAAGTTTACTAGTTTCTGCATTTTTAATTAGCGTTTCTAATTCATTAATAATTTCAAAACAATATTCATTTATTTTTTCGCGTGATATTTCTTCAATATCTTCATATTCTGGATAATCGATATTTACTTCAATGTTCGCTAAAAGCTCACCTATTTTATTTTTAATAGGTTTAAATAAAGAAGACGTTTTGCCTTCTAAAGATAAAATAGATAAATCACGCCCTTCAATTGTTGTGGCGTTTATTAAATCATTAATTGCTTCAGCTTGAACTAAATCAATCTTGTTATTTAAAAACGCACGAGATGAAAATTCACCGTTGGTCGCCATTCTTGCACCATTAGATAATAGCAACTGAATTATTTGATTTGTGATTAATGTTGAGCCATGACAAATTATTTCAACACTGTCTTCTCCTGTGAATGAATGAGGAGAAATATAGGCCAGTAAAATTACTTCGTCGATATTTTTTTTATTATCAACAATGTGTCCATAATAAATTTTTCTTCTATCTTTTTTGGTAAGACTTTGATCAAAAACTTTATTTACAACATTAAAACAGTCATCACCAGAAAGTCGAATGATAGCTAATGCAGATTTTAATGGTGGTGTTGCTAAAGCAACAATCGTTTCAAACATATAAGGAAGACTAAATAAATTAATTAGTCAACGTATTTAATTGTAACAGCGCGACGACGTCCTTCACCTGTTGATTCAGTCGCGATATGTGAAAAATTGCTGAGCGCTTTATGGATGACTCTTCTTTCATCAGAAGGCATTGGACTTAATGTCACATCAATTTTAGTTTTTTGAACTTGTTTTGCAGTTTTTCTAGCGATAGAGGCAACTCGTGAATATTTGTTGTTTTTATATTCACCAATATCGAGTAATATTCTATATCTTTTTCTAAATTTGCCAGAAACCGCTAAACGGACAATTTCATTTAAAGATTGAAGAGTTACACCGTTTTTTCCAATTAAAATTGGGTTGTGATCACTATCAATTTCAATATGAATGATATTATCGTTTAAATAAGCGCTTGTTCCGACTTCACCAATGCCTAAACTTTCGAGAACATTTTTAATATATTCTTGAGCAAAGGCGACAACATCAGAAAATTCGTAAACATTAATTGTGGCTTTTTTACCAAATAATGATTTCTTTTCTTCAACGACGTCATAGACGAGTTCGGTCGCTTCGATTCCAAGTTCTTGGCAAGCATTTTCAACAGCTTCTTCGACTGTTTTTGCACTAAATTCTTTCATTTTTATATAACTCCTTGACTATTTTTTATTTTTCTTTTTATGAGATAAGATGGCTTGAGTGATAAATGATTGCGCTAAACTAACTAACGCAGATATAAGCCAATAAACACCCATTGCAGCAGGTAATGAGAATCCCATGAAGATGATGACCGCTAGCATAACATAACTGACAATCTTCATTGTTTTACCTTGTTGATCTTGAGCAGGGTTCTTCATCAATCTACCACCACGTTTCTTATTTTTTGAATTTTGAATCCACTGTGGAAGTTTCATTGATAAGAATTGTGAAGTAGCCATAAGTAGGAACAAGACTAAAGCAGTCCACCAACCACCGTTAGATGGCCAATTAGTGAAATTACTTAAAGCACTCATAATCGATGTTGAAAGATGAAGTCCTAAAAATTCACCACTAGAAAGGACAGCTGAACCTTGCATAGCACCCCAGACACAAATGAAGACAGGGAATTGAACAATAAGCACTAAAAGTTGAGAGAACGGATTAATTTTGTTCTTCTTATAGAGCTGTGATTGCTCTTGAGCAAGTCTCTGTTTTTCAGCTTGGTTTGTGTTTGAATTAGGATATTTAGCCTGTATTTTAGCAAGTTCAGGTTGTAATGCTTGCATCTTTTGCTGTTGCATTGTCGATTTAAACGAAACTGCAAATATGACAAGTCGAACAATAATAGTGACAAGGACGAGTGCTAAAAGTTGAGGCAAAGCATTAGAAGTTGGTCCACCAAAAGCGTTTGTAAACGAGTCAATCAACCACGCGACTGGATAAATAAGTAATCCTTCAAGGAAACCTTTTGACCACGCATATCCCCAATCCTTAGTTGAAAACGAAATAGACGTACCATAGGTACCATAATTACCATATCGATAATCGCTTCCACGATCGATAGTTGTTATACATGAACGAGTATTTGTAATTTGAGTATTAAGTGCCGATACATAGAAGGACAAATATTCTTCACTCGCAGAATATTCAACACCTCGACCTGGATATTGTTGTTCAAGTCTTATAGTTGCCATACGATAGTATCTTTCAGTGTTTGCAAACATCTTTTTACCACCGTCGATAGCTTCGTCATAAAGGAATTTTGCTTCTCCAAAAGCATCCATAATTTCAGTGACCTTACTAGCGGTTAAATCTTTAAATTCAACTTGTTGATTAACAGGTTGTTGTGAATTGTAATAAATAACACAAGCCTCTAAAACAACTTGGTCGTACATATAATAAAATTCAGCACTTGGACGAGTTCCGCCACTACTAACAGTTTTATCATATGCTGATTTAACAAGAGTGTTCACATATTCTTGTGGGTCTAATTTTTGATTCTCTCTTTGTTCTTTAAATGCGTCGAGAGCAGAAACGATTATCTTATCTCCGTTTTCATCTAAAATTGAGATTTTAACATTTAACGATTGATAAAAAGCACCATCTGCACGATAGGCAACTCTTCTGTAAAGGTTACCACCTTCAAAAATAGGTTCTTCTGAATAGTAATAATAATCTCCACTGCCTTCTTTTTGTTCTTCAGCTAACTGACGATGCAAAGCATCATAATCTTTGAATTTTTGAAGTTCGTCACCGTCAATATAAGTTGAAACACCTGGATCGTAAGCATATAAAATGCGTGCTTTATCATATTCTGAACAAAAATTTGCTGTACATCCGCTGACGGCGAAAATAGAAAGGAGGAGACCAACTGAACCCAAAGTAAGTTTGGTAGATCTTTTCATTATTTACATCCTACTTTCTCAAGTAATTCTCGAATTTCAGTTTCACTTCTCGAGAAATCCTTGATGTTAAATTTTTTGCGGGCTATAAAAATCAAATCAAAGGATAGATTTTCACTAAGCTCATGAGCTAATATAGCTCGGATTTGTCTTTTAATTTTGTTCCTAATAACAGCGTTACCGCTTTTTGTAGGAACAGAGATACCTACTCGAGGGTATCCTAAATTATTTTGAAGATAATAGAGATTGAAACAACTAGTACGTTCCAACAAACCTCTTTCGATTACATTTTGGAATTCTTGATGGGATTTAACTCTATTTTTAACCTTCATGAATTAGATTGAGACTCTAGCTCTTCCTTTTGCGCGACGAGCCGCTAAAACCTTGCGACCGTTTGCAGTTGACATTCTGCTACGGAAACCGTGAACATTTTTTCTGTGTCTTTTACTTGGTTGATAAGTTCTTTTCATAATAAATTCTCCTGTGTCTAAACACGCGAATAGAATTATATATGCTGGCATACATCAAGTCAAAGACTTTATATGCATACGCGTAAATAGTCAGGTAACAATTATCCACAAAACCAAAATTAAAAAAACGATACAGGTTGTAATTTTGTATAATTAAAAACAAATTTTATCAATCACAAATACAAAATTTTATTTTTTCCACAATTTCAAATAAATAATATTAGTTTTTAGAAAAGAAATCCACAATTGCAAACGCTTACATTTAATGGTGGATTACAGAGTGTGAAATAAGTGAAAATATCATTTTTATTCTATTGAATAATATAAATACGCAATAGTGTTAATAGTTTATCTATATCAACAAAGTATGCTCTTATAGAAATTCACCATAATCCACATAGTAAAATTTTAAGTGGTAAGAATTGTGGAAAACTCAATATATTTTCGAATAAATCGGTGCAATAATTTTTAAAAATTGTGGAAAACTTTCTCAATGATTATTTTTTATTCAAATTTTTATTTTCTTTTACTAACTACACATATATACTTGTATAGGAATATTGAGGTGTATTTATGTACGAAAGTATTACAGAATTAACTAATCTTTGGAACAAAATGCTAGAACAAATTCGAACCGAAATTAACGATCCTAGAATTTATGATAGTTTTGTTGCTGATTCAAAACTCCATTCTTTTGATTCAAACACGTTATTAGTTGAAGTTAACTCTTCTTTAGCGGTCAGAATTCTAAAAACAAATTATGTCGATTCATTTATAAAGGTCGCTAAAGAATTAACAGGTATAAATAATGTAAAAATCAAATTTGATGAAGCCAAAAATATAAAGACTGATGAAAAACACGAAGATAATAAACCAACTTATTTTACTTCTTCGATAATTAAAAGTAATTTTACCTTCGACAATTTTATTGTCGGAAAGTGCAATAAAGTTGCTCAACAAGCAGCGCTTCTCATCGCTTCTAATCCTGGAAAATTTTATAATCCATTATTCATTTATTCAAATTCAGGATTAGGTAAAACACACTTACTTTTTGCGATTGCTAATTATATTAAAGAAAAAGATCCTAAGAAAAAAGTTTTATATTGTACATCTGATGATTTTATTACCGATTTTACTGAAGTTGTCAAAGGAACAGACAATGGTTTAAAACTTAAAAATTATGTTGCTCAACACGATGTTTTCTTAATAGATGATGTTCAATTACTTGCAGGAAAAGAACGCACCGAAAGTTTCTTTTTCCAAATTTATACAAAGTTATTTAACACTGGCAAACAAATTGTTATTACTAGTGACAAACACCCTGAGCAATTAAAAGGTTTTGAAGATCGTTTAAAATCAAGATTCCAGGACGGTTTAACAGTTGAAATAGAACAACCAGATGTTGATACATGCTATGAAATTCTTAAAGCAAAAATAAATACTAGCCCAATAAATATTGATTCATTCGATGAAGATGTTCTAAGATTTATTGCTGAAAAATTCTCTAGAAACATCCGTAATATCAATGAAGCTCTTAACAAATTGTTATTCTACACAACAAGTATTAACCCTACTTCAAGAATCACAATGGAAGTTGCTTTAGAAGCACTTCAACCACTTGTAAGTGTAAAAGATAAAAGACTCAGCGAGCAAAAAATCATCAACGTTGTCGCGGATTATTATGGTAAAACTCCAGCCCAACTAACAGGAAGAGGTAGACCAGGTGATGTTACATTACCTCGACATATATGCTGGTATCTAATCAAGTCAATGCTCGGACTTTCTTATGATAAGATAGGCGCTCTATTCTCAAATAAAGACCACAGCACTGTTATGAGTGGTGTAAAAAAAGTGGAAAACGAACTGAAAGTTAACACACTACTCCAAAACGCAGTAAACGATATCAAAAAAATACTAAAATCATGACGTTTATTAAAAATTAATAAAATTCTTAAATGTAAACACTCGATGTGATAAAATAAATTCACTATGAGGATACGACTTATCCACGATGTGAAAAATAAATATTATTATCATTATTAATTAATATATAAATAAACAAATATAAGTATTACAACCGGAGGAATCAAAATATGCGATTCACAATCAATAAAGAACAATTCCTAAAAGGATTAGCAATGGTTTCTAAAGCAGTTCCACAAAAAGTAGAACTACCAATTCTTGCTAACATAAAAATGGAATTATCAAATAAAGGGCTTGAGTTAACTGGCAGTGACAACAACATCACAATTAGAACAATTGTCCCATATATGATCGATGATTTAGAAGTAATCAGAAATTCACAAGAAGGTGCGATTTTAATTGGAAATAAAATCTTTATTGAAATTATCAGACACCTAGAAGGTGAAGAGGTTACTATTGAGGTAATAGATGGTTCTATTCTTAGAATTGACGATGGTAAATCTATTTATAATCTCAATTGTATAAATGCAGATGAATATCCAGAAATTGATTTAAATAAAACAGGGGCCGTTTTTGACGCTAAAGTTAGCGATGTTGTATCTTTAGTAGAACAAACCGCTTTCGCTGCTTCTAATAAGGAAACTAGACCGATTTTAACAACGGTAAACCTTGATGCTAGAGAAAATAAGTTAACCGCAACTGCAACAGATACAGCTAGACTTGCTCGAAAAACAATTGAAATCGAAAATGATGTAAGATTTTCTGCCAATATTCCAGCGCGTAAACTACAAGATATTGTTCGTTCGTTTGAAGGTACAGACATTGTTACTATTGCTGTCAGTGATAAGAAAGCACTATTCTCATTTGCTAATACAGTAATTTCTACTAGATTAACAAATGGCGAATACCCAAATACAAAAAACATTGTTCCAAAGACCTTCAATTATTATCTAGAAGTAAACGCTAAAGAATTCTTAGGAGCTATGGAACGTATATCTCTTCTATCAGTTGATCGTGATGGTGTTGTTAAAATTTCAATGTCAGAAGATGGTGTTGAATTAACATCACGCTCCATCTCTGTTGGTGCTGCGAAAGAAAAATTAAATATGTATCGCTTTGATGGAGATAGATTTGAAATTAGTTTCCGTGCCCTATTTGTTGCCGATGCGATTAAAGCTATCAAATCTGAAGATGTAACTCTTGCGTTTATAGGCGAAATGAAGCCGTTTGTGGTTAAAAACATGAAAGATGATACTCTAGACATGTTAGTCACGCCACTACGCTCCTAATTGCTTAAAAAATAACAAAATTAGCATATGTATTTATAAGGGAATAAAATTATTCCCTTTTTTATTTATATATGTTATAATCACGCTAGGGAACGAAAGATACCCTTTTTATGAATAAAAAACCTGTCATTATTTCGATCTCAACCGACTACATAACTTTAGGTCAATTTCTCAAATTTGCCGACATTATTGAATCGGGTGGAGAAGCAAAAACATTCCTTGCTAATAACATTGTTGTCATTAATGGTGAGCAAGATAATAGAAGAGGTAGAAAACTTAGAAGCGGTGACAAACTTATTATTCGTGAGGCTATCTATGTGATTGAATAATCATGTTTGTTCAAAAGCTTGTTCTTCGGAATTTCCGTAATTACGATTATCTAGATTTAGATTTTGATCCTAAACTCAATCTAATAGTTGGTGATAACGGTGTAGGAAAAACAAATATTGTCGAAGGAATTCAATTTCTATCATTAGCAAGAAGTTTCCGAACACTTAATTCAACGGATTTGATAAAAGAAAAGCGCCAATTTGCGACAATTGAAGCTAGGGTAGTAGAAAATACCACGAGCAAAGATATCGTCGCCATATTGACGCCTACTAGCAAAAAGATTTCTTGCAACAATAAGCAAATCAAACGAATTTCCGAACTAGCTAGCCTCGTCAATGTGATTGTCTTTGAACCAAAAGACTCACTCATGTTCTCTGATTCACCACTTATAAGGAGGAATTTCTTAGACATCAACTTATCTAAAAAATCACCACTCTATCTTAACAATCTTATGGTTTATGAAAGACTGCTAAAAGAGAGAAATATGATTCTCAAATTAGATAAGATTGATATGACACAATTAGATGTTGTCACAAAGCGTCTAATTGAAGTAAGCGAAGATATTGTTAAATATCGCTCCTTATATATTTGTGAAATAAACCGCGTCTTGTCAAAGATAATAAGTCAAATAAAAGGCTTAGACGAAGTCGCACAATTGGAATATCACCCATTTGTGAAGTGTGACGAACACTTTAATGAATACGCTATACGCGCGTATGAGCGTGCGCTTGAAAGTGATATAAAGCGCAAGATGACAACTATTGGAATCCACCGCGAAGATTACGTAATGATGCTAAATGGAAAAGATATAACTTCTTTTGGTTCTCAAGGTGAAAATAGAATTGCCGTCATTGCTCTTAAATTAGCTCCTTTCTTCTTAGTTGAAGATAGAGACAAGCGGCCAATCATTGTTCTAGACGATGTTATGTCAGAACTCGATGAAGGGCACAAAAATAGGCTTATAGCCTTTCTAAGGAAGTTTGAACAAGTATTTATTACTTCCACAACAACAAATGTTCAAAACGCTTCTATTTACGAAGTTGATAAAAATCAAAAAATCACAAGGAGGAACTCTTAATGGAAGAGAAAGAAGAAATCATCCAGACTGAACTAAACAGTCAGGAAGAACTCGAAGACAAAGCTAACGAACAATATACAGCTGCAGATATTCAAGTTCTAGAAGGTCTTGAAGCAGTCCGTAAACGTCCAGGTATGTATATTGGCACAACTGGTCCTGCTGGCCTTCATCATCTTGTTTGGGAAATTGTCGATAACGCTATCGACGAAGCCTTAGCAGGATATTGTGACAAAATAACTGTCACTATTAACAAAGGAGAAACTATTACCGTTAAAGATAATGGTCGTGGTATTCCTGTCGATGTTGTTTCAAAGTCAGGATTATCTGGTGTTGAAACTGTCTACACTATTTTGCACGCAGGTGGTAAATTTGGTGAAACCGGAGGTTATAAGGTTTCTGGCGGTCTACACGGTGTTGGTGCTTCTGTTGTTAATGCTTTATCTGAATGGCTTGAAGTCACAGTCCATAAAGATGGTGGTATCTATTACATTAAGTTTGCTAACGGAGGTCATCCACAAGGAAGACTTCAAAAGATTGGAACATGCACCGATAGAGGAACTATTGTTACCTTCAAGGCTGATCCAAAAATCTTTACTGAAACGACAATATATAGCTATGACATCATTCGTGACCATTTAAAACAAATGGCTTACCTTAATCGTGGAATTACGATCGAAGTTATTGATGACCGTGAAGAAACACCTGTCAAAGAAACATTCTGCTTTAAGGGTGGTATTGTTGAATATGTTCAAGCAATTAACGCTGGCAAGACTCCAATTATCGATGAAGTTATTTATTGCGAAGGTCGTGGAACAGTTCAATTAACACCTGAAAAATCAGGTCATATATACTGCGAAGTTGCAATGCAATATAATGAAACTTATAACTCGTTTGTCGCATCATTTTGTAATAATATCAACACTCACGAAGGTGGTACACACATTGAAGGCTTTAGAATGGCTATGCAACGTGTTATTAATGACTACGCTCGTGATAAAAAATATATTAAAGAAGGGCAAGAAAACCTCACAACCGATGATATTTTAGAAGGTTTAGTTGCCATTGTTTCTGTCAAACATCCTAACCCACAATACGAAGGACAAACTAAGACAAAACTTGGAAACACTGAAGTTCGTAAAATTGTTTCTCAAGTTGTTGGCGAATCACTTAAAAGATTCCTCCTTGAAAATCCTAAAACCGCTGACATTATCTTAACTAAGATTTGTCGTGCTGCTGAAGCTAGACAAGCCGCTCGTATGGCAAGAGAAAATGTCCGTCGTAAAACTGGATTAGATGTTACAACACTCCCTGGAAAACTTGCTGATTGTTCGAGCAAAGATCCAGAAAAATGTGAATTATTTATTGTTGAAGGTAATTCCGCTGGTGGTAGTGCTAAAAACGGTCGTGACCGTGAGACACAAGCTATTCTTCCACTTCGTGGTAAAATCCTAAACGTTGAAAAAGCAACGCACGAAAAAGTTTTTGAAAATGCTGAAATAGGAAACATGATCGTGGCTATTGGCGCTGGTGTTGATCCTGAGTTCAATACTGAAAAAATCCGCTATCACAAAATCATCATCATGACCGATGCTGATGTTGATGGTAGCCACATACGTATCTTACTTTTAACATTCTTCTATCGTTATATGAGAGCCCTTATTACTGAAGGTTATGTTTATATCGCTCAACCTCCACTATATAAGATTGATTACCATGGTAAACAATATTATGCATATAACGACGAACAACTCGAAGTTCTTAAAAAACAACTCAACCTCAAACCTGGATATCCATTCCAACGTTATAAAGGTCTTGGTGAAATGGATGATACTCAACTTTGGGAAACTACCATGGATCCAAAATCTAGAAAGATGCTTCGCGTTTCTCTTAGTGACGCTATCGAAGCTGAACAAGTCTTTACAGATTTAATGGGTGATGAAGTTCTTCCACGTAAGGATTTCATTCACAAAAACGCTAAGTTTGTTAAGAATCTAGATATTTAATGAAAGGAGACTATGATTATGTCAGAAAATGAAAAGAAAGATGTTCTTCCAGAAGAAAATGAAGATAACGAAAATGAACCTGAAGTAAACGAAGAAGAACTTAATAAAATTGAAGAAGGCATTGTTCCTGGCCTCCGTGACACCGATTTATCGAAAGAAGTAAGAAATTCCTTCCTTGATTATGCGATGTCAGTTATTGTTAGCCGAGCAATCCCTGATGTTCGTGATGGATGTAAACCAGTCCACCGTCGAATCATCTATGGTATGCATGCTTCAAACATGTATCCTGGATCACCATATAAAAAATGTGCTCGTATCGTCGGTGATGTCATGGGTAAATTCCACCCACACGGCGACCAAGCAATTTATTCAACCTTAGCCCGTTTAGCTCAATCATTTGCGATGAGATACACTCTTGTCGATGGTCATGGTAACTTCGGTTCAGTTGATGGCGATGAACCTGCGGCTATGCGTTATACTGAAGCAAGAATGACTAAACTCGCTGTTGAAATGGTGCGAGATATAAACTGTGATACTGTTGATTTTGTCGATAACTATGATGGTACAGAACAAGAGCCATCAGTGCTTCCATCTAGATTCCCTAACTTATTAGTTAATGGTTCTAATGGTATTGCTGTTGGTATGGCAACATATATTCCAACTCATAACTTAGGTGAAGTTATTGACGCAGTCGTTGCAGTCGCTAAAAATCCTGATATTACTCCACTTGAAATTATGACTAGTTATTTATATGGTCCTGATTTCCCAACTGGAGCGTTAATTCTTGGTCGTAGCGGTATTAAAGATGCATATGAAACTGGTACAGGAAGTGTTGTCATTCGTTCGCGTTGTGAAATAAAAGAAAACGAACGTACAGGCAAAAAACAAATCATTGTTACTGAAATTCCATATTCAGTTAATAAAGCAACAATGGTTGAAAATATGGGTCGTCTCGTCAGAGATAAAATTGTTGAAGGAATTACTGATATTCGTGATGAATCTTCAAAAGGTAAAGTTAGAATTGTTATCGATGTTCGTCACGATTGTATTCCTGAAGTTATTCTCAACCAATTATTCAAATTAACTCAATTACAAACAAGTATGGGCATTATTATGCTCTGCTTAGTTGATGGAGCACCTAAAATTCTTCCAATTAACGAATTACTCAAGGAATATTTAAATTTCCAAGTTGGTGTCATTGAAAGAAGAACCAAATTCTTACTCGCTAAAGACGAAGCCCGTGATCACATCGTTGTGGGTTTACTTAAAGCAATTGATGTCATCGATGATGTCATCCATATTATTCGTCATAGTGACACTCCTGAAGATGCAATGCACGCTCTTATGGATAAATACGGATTTGATGAACTTCAAACTCAAGCTATTTTAGCGATGACACTTCGTCGTTTAAGTGGCCTAGAAGCTCACAAACTTCAAGATGAAAGAGCAGAACTTGAAAAGAATATTGCTGAATATCATCACATTCTTTCAAGTAGAGAAAATATTACTGAAGTCGTCGTTAAAGAACTCGAAGAAATCAAAGACAAATATAGTGATGAACGTCGTACTGAAATCTCTGATCAAGCTGCGACAATTGAAGATGAAGCTTTAATTCCAGAACAAGATATTGTTATTACATTGACTACCAATAACTATGTTAAGAGAATGACTAGCGATACTTTTAGAACTCAAAATAGAGGTGGTCGCGGTGTTAGAGGTATGGCTACAAATGAAGAAGACAAAGTTTCAATTATGGTCCACACTAAAACACACACTGATATCTTGTTCTTCTCTTCGCTTGGTCGAGTCTATCGTTTAAGAGGTTATATGGTACCTGAAGGTAGTCGTATTTCTAAAGGACTTCCTATCCAAAATTTACTCGACTTAGAAAAGGGTGAAAAGATTATGTCTATCATTTCTCTTGATGAATATAATCCAGAACACTATCTATTCTTTGTTACCAAAAACGGTATTGTAAAAAGAACCAAACTTTCTGAATTTGAATCAATTCGAAAAAACGGAAAAATTGCCATTGTCCTTCGTGAAGGCGATGAATTATTTGATGTAAAACACATTGATGAAACAACAATTGTTAGCCTAGCATCTGCCAAAGGCAAAGTTGCTACATTTAAAGTTTGGGAAGAGGTTAGACCAATTGGTAGAACTGCTTCTGGTGTCATCGGTATGGACACTGATGGTGCACCTATTGTTGGTGTTGCTACATCAAACGAAGGTCAATACATCTTAGCTATTTCGAAAAATGGTTATGGTAAGATGACGTTTGCAGATGATGAATCATACAAATGTAAACATAGAGGCACTAAAGGTGTTACAACACTTAATACAACTCCAAAAGTTGGTAAATTAGTTGCCTTAAGATCTGTTCATGGTGATGAAGACTTGATGATGGTTACTACAAATGGCACTATCTTAAGAATTCCACTTGAACAAGTTAAAGTTGCAAGTCGAAATACACAAGGTGTAAGAATTATTCGACTCGATGATGAAAAACAAAAAGTTGCTTCAATAACTGTTGTTCCTCATGACGAAGAACTCGAAGATGAAGAGTTAGTTAGTGAAGTTACTGAAGAGGTCGTTAGCGATAACGAATAATATTTCATGAAGGTTTGTGTTTATTTTGAACCTAGTGAAAATCGCGACAATTTCGAGGGTGCCCGTTTAAGAAAAAATATTAAGGGCGCTCTTGAAATCGAAGGGATTCCTTATTCGACAAACGTCATTGATAAATATGATTTAATTCACTTCATATCGATAAAAGATGAAGAAAAAATCAATGACGCGATTGAACAAGGCATACCAACTGTGATTTCAACATTTGTTTGTGAAAATGATGTCACAGCTCGTATCACATCTATTAAAAATGATATTGTTGGGCTAAGCGCTAAAGCAATTCGCGTCTTAAATAGAGTCGATCGTGTCTTTGTACCAAACACAACTGGTAAAGAATTTCTTCTTAACCATGGAATAACTTCAAAAATCGATGTAGTTACACCAGGAGTCAAATTATCTCGGTTTAATATAACAAACCAAATTGAAGATGATATTTTTTATAAATATTATCAACTCGAAAAAAACGCAAAATATATTGTCTCGATTGGTACGTATGATGATAAAGAACGTCTAAAAACTCTTAAAGAGATAGCTCTAAAAATGCCAAATTATAAATTTTTCTTTTTTGGAGTTGGTCGAGACGCTAAAAAAATATATAAAACAAAAAATATACCATCAAATCTAAAACTTAGTATATTCATGAATGATGAAGTTTATTGTTCAATGATGAAAAATGCATATATCTATTTATCACTTGATAATTCTAAACATTCGCCTTTAACGCTTCTTGACGCAGCAGCAAGCAAAACTCAAATTGTTGCGCTTGAACCACTATCATATAATGAGCAAATATTAAATGAAACACACGCATACACGTGTGAAAGTATTGAAAAAGTTATTAGCACATTAAATGGATTACTTAATGGCACATTAACTCGCCATATCGATGAAGCTTATGAATTCGCAAAAGAAAATTCTATAGAAAAATTAGGTGAATCACTTAGGAAAGAATATACTGAAATTTTATTGGAGGTAAAAGGAAATGATTGATCAAAAACTTATTATTGATAACCCAAAATTAATATCTGAAAAATTAGCCAAAAAAGGTTGTAATGTCGACTTTGCACCATTTTTAAAGATGGTTGAAAGAAGAAGAGAACTTCTCGTCAAAGTCGAAAACTCTAAGGCAGAAAGAAATAGGCTGTCCGCTAGTGTGCCACAAGTTAAAAAGGAAGGTGGAGACATCCAAGCAATTTTTGCAAAAGTTAAAGAAATATCTGTTGAAAACGCTGAAGACGAAAAAGAACTCGAAAAACTAGAAGAAGAAATAAAGAATTTCTTATTGCCTCTACCAAACATTCCTGATGACGACTTATTAGCAGGTGGAAAAGAAAACAATAAAGTTATCCATGAATATGGAAAAATTCCAAACTTTTCATTTAAACCAAAAGATCATGTTGAACTTTGTGAATCGTTAGGACTTATAGATTACGCTAGAGGGGCCAAGATGAGTGGTCACGGTTGCTGGGTTTATACAGGTCTTGGAGCGCAACTAGAATGGGCTTTATTAAATTTCTTTATTTCTGAGCATCTTAAAGACGGCTATAAATTTATTCTTCCACCACATATTCTTAATGAACAAAGTGGTTATGTTGCGGGTCAATTCCCAAAATTTATTGACGATGTTTTTTCTCTTGAAGGTATCTCACCTCGTAAATTCCTTCTTCCAACTGCTGAAACAGCGCTTGTAAATTTACATCGTGATGAAATTTTAAATGAAGACGATTTACCACTTAAATATTTTGCCTACACTCCATGCTATCGAAAAGAGGCTGGCACATATCGAACCGAAGAAAGAGGAATGATTAGAGGATATCAATTTAATAAAATTGAGATGTTCCAATATACAACACAAGAACAGGATCAAGCTGCTTTCGAAGAACTTGTTAATAAAGCAATCTCATTGATGGAAAAGCTTGGATTAACATTTAGAGTTTCTAAACTTGCTGCGGAAGATATATCTGCATCAATGGCTAGAACTTACGATATTGAAGTTTATATTCCTTCGATGGGAATTTTTAAAGAAGTTTCTAGTGTGTCAACTGCCCACACATATCAAGCTCGCCGAGGCATGATTAGATATCGTGATAAAGCAACTGGTAAAACCAAATATGCCTGCACATTAAATGGTTCTGGTTTAGCAACTTCTAGAGTATTCCCAGCTATTGTTGAACAATTCCAACAAGAAGATGGTAGTGTCATCATCCCTGAAGTTCTTAGACCATATATGGGTGGTTTAACTAAAATAGAACCTAAGAAGTAAAAAAATAATAATTAGAATTTGCTCAAGAGTTTTACTCTTGGGCTTTTTTAAAATAGATAACTTATGTTTCTGTCTTATTTTCTTTTTGAGAAACTTTTTATATAATTATTTCGCCATCGCGATACATAACTACGAACCAGGTCAGGATGGGAACATAGCAGCCTTAAGTATCTTGTGTTTGTGCGATGGTTTTAAATAATATGAATAACGACGAAAAATATATGTTAGCGGCCATTAAAGAGGCGTATAAAGCTCAAGTGATTGATGAGGTTCCTGTTGGCTGTGTTATTGTTAAAGATAATAAGATTATCGCTCGTGGTCATAATCTAAGAGAAACAAAAAAAGATTCTACAATGCACGCTGAAATAATAGCTATTAGAAAAGCATGCAAAAAATTATCAAATTGGCGACTAAATGGATGCTCAATATATATAACTATTGAACCCTGCACTATGTGCGCTGGAGCAATAATGTGGTCAAGATTTGATAAAGTTGTTTATGGCGCTAAAGACACTAAAGGTGGAGCGATAGTTTCTTCTTTTCACTTATTTGATTCCACAAATATTAATCATCATCCAGAAATTGTTGGTGGAATTCTAGAAAGCGAATGCTCCTCAATCATTAAAAATTATTTTAAAAACAAAAGAAAATTCTAGTTTGTTAAATTCCTTTACATTGTATGAATTTTATAATTTAGATATACTTGTTGAGAAAAGTTAAACTTTTAAATTGCAATATATGAGCGAATCACAAAACAAAATTGAATTAAAAATTGATAGCGCAAGACACATAGATGTTAATCCTGAAAACGGCCTATCAAACAGTGATGTTCAAGATAGAATTGATAACGGATTAATAAATAAATCGCCAAAACGAGTATCTAAATCTTTTTTTAAAATCTTTGTCGATAATTTTTTAAATTTCTTTAACATACTTTTGTTTACCATAGGAGCGTTTCTTCTTTTTGCGCATATAGCTTTCGATGATTTTAGTGATATAAAATATTATTTCTTTTTATTCATTTTGATGGCGAATATTTTAATTGGTTTTTTCCAAGATATTCATGCTCGAAAACTCGTTGATTCATTAAAGGTTGTCACTGATTCAAAAGTAAAAGTTGTTCGTGAAGGAAAAACCTTAGAGATTGATTCTAATGAGGTTGTTCTATCTGATATTGTTCTTTTAAATCAAGGTGATCAAATTATAGCGGATAGTAGAATTGTTGAAGGTGAGATCGAAGTTAACGAATCATTATTGACTGGAGAATCAGTTGATGTCAAAAAGGTTGCTGGTTCAACTATTTATTCTGGCTCTTATGTTACTAGTGGGCACGCTAAAGCTATAGTTTGTAAGGTAGGGAAAGCCAATTATGTCGAAAAACTTCAAGAGAAAGCTAAATCATTCAAGCGTCCTAAATCTCAAATCATTACTAGCTTAAACTTTATTTTTAAAGTAATTGGTATTGCCGTTATTGTTTTTGCCACTGCCTTAGTAATCACATTTGTAAGCCAAAACAATTTTTCTTGGCCTTTATATTCTCCTAATTCTCAAGAGTCTATTAAGGCTATTGCAGGTTCTCTTGTTTCAATGCTTCCAACAGGCATGTATTTACTTACGTCCTCTACACTTGCTCTAGGAGTTATTAAACTTGCTCGTCGACATATGCTAGTTCAAGAACTTTATTGTATTGAGATGTTAGCTAGAGTAGATGTTCTTTGTTTAGATAAAACTGGTACATTAACTGACGGAACCATGAGCGTTAATGATGTTATTCCTTGTCAGAATTTTTCAAAAGAAGATGTTATTAAAATAGCGTTCTCAATTGTTAATGCCACTAAAGACGATAACGCCACAGCGCATGCTATTAGCAAAGAATATAAAGATATAGAAACTTTTGAAGTTGGTAAATCATTTGCTTTTAATTCAGCGAAAAAAATGTCGATGATTTTAGCAAATAACGGTTTTTCTTACGTACTAGGCGCTCGTGAATTTGTTCCTCATAAAGATAAACAAATTGATAAGATATGTGAAAAACACGAACAAAACGCTGAAAGAGTTCTAGTTGTAGGCAGAAGCAATAAACCTGTTATGTCTTTTGAAGATTTACCTCAATTTGAGATTGTTGGTATTGTACTTCTTACTGACCATATTCGTGATGATGCCTATGAAAACATTCGATGGTTTAAAGATAATAATGTGCAAATAAAAATAATTTCTGGTGATAACGCATTAAGCGTTTCTAAAATCGCTCAAAAAGTTGGAGTTAATGATGCTGATAAATATATATCTTTAGAAGGTGTATCTCTTGATGAAGTGAAAACTTTAGCTGATAAATATACTGTCTTTGGAAGAGTGAGTCCAGAGCAAAAAGAAGCACTTGTTACTTCATTACGTAATTTAAAACACACAGTTGCAATGACTGGTGATGGCGTTAATGATATTCTCGCACTTAAAAGTGCAGATTGTTCCATTGCTATGGCAAGTGGATCCGCTGCAGCAAGAAATGTTTCTCACCTAGTTTCTCTTGATTCCAATTTCTCAACATTACCTCAAGTAGTTTCAGAAGGTAGAAGAGTTATAAACAATTTACAAAGAACATGCTCGTTATTCTTAGTCAAAACGATTTTTGCAATGCTTGTCACACTAGTGTGTCTCATAAGAGCATGGATTCAGCCAGGTGTTAATATCTTCCCATTTGTTACACCAAATTTATTTATTTGGGAATTTGCAACAATTGGTATATCTTCGCTCTTCTTAACATTCCAACCAAACGACGAAAGATTAACAGGCTGGTTTATTGTTAATATCTTGCGAAAAGCTATTCCAAATGGTTTGAGTGTTGTATTTGTGACTTTATCTATTTTGATAATTAGTTGGGTAAATCCAAACTTCTTAAGTGAAGAAGGTGCCATCTCGTTAGCAACACTTGCTTTTACAGCCTATAGCTTTATTGTTTTATTCCAGGTTTGTCGACCATTTGATGTTTTTAGAATTGTCTTGTTTGTTGCTGTAACAATTTTATCAGCTCTAGCGATATTGTTAGATGCAGTCGTTTTGCCTGTTAAAGTAGTTAATGGCTGTGACGTTTCATTTATGCTTGCAATTAATTATTCAATAATGTCAATTAATAACTTCCCATGGTGGATTGGATTAATTGTTTTCCTTTTATCAATTCCATGTTGCATTGGTTTAACTTACTTAGTTAAATATTTACTCAATTTATTCGTAAATTATCGTGAAAAGAGGTTGGTGCGTTAATGATAATATCAAAAGAAGTTAAAGACGCATTAAATAGTGGGTTAGCTGTTGTTGCGCTTGAATCTACAATTATTTCTCATGGAATGCCTTATCCAAAAAATGTTGAGACTGCTTTACTTGTTGAACAAACAATTCGCGATAATGGAGCAATACCTGCGACAATCGGAATTATTGATGGTGAACCTATTATTGGTATGTCAAAAACCCAAATTGAAGAATTCGGAAAGCGTCAGGGAATTAAAAAAGTTTCTCGAAGAGATTTGCCAATTGTCATTGCTAAAAAAGAGTGGGGCGCTACTACTGTTGCAGCAACTATGATATTAGCTAATATGGCAGGAATAGAAGTTTTCGTCACTGGTGGTGTCGGTGGAGCGCATCGAGGCGCACAAGAAAGTTTTGATATATCCGCTGATTTAGAAGAGCTTGCCAAAACAAATGTCACTGTCGTTTCGGCAGGCGTTAAAGCGATATTAGATTTAAATCTCACGTTAGAAATATTAGAAACAAAAGGTGTACCTGTCTTATCTTATCAATCAGACGAATTCGCGGATTTTTATACTAGACATTCAGGAATCAAAATGGAAAATGTCATTTCCTCTCCACTTGAAATAGCCCAAATAATTAAAGCGAAAAGAGACAACAAACTAGATGGAGGAATCTTGGTATCTAATCCTATTCCAGTTGAATATGCAATGGATGAAAAAATAATTAATTCTGCGATTGATAAAGCTTTAAAAATGGCTGACGAAAAAGGAATTAAAGGAAAAGACGTTACTCCATTCTTGTTAAAAACAATTGTTGAATTAACTAATGGAGACTCATTAGAATCAAACATCAAACTAGTTCTTAACAACGCTAATCTTGGAGCTAAAGTTGCCTTAGAACTTTCTAAATTAGAAAAATGAAAACTGAAGCCAAATATCGTGAAGGACTTAAAGAACTTCTTAAGAAATATTCACTTGATGAAATAAATGTCGTTTTACTTTGCGAGTTCACTCACTCAAATCGACAAACTTTTTATTATCATTATCGAGATATTTCAGATGTCGTTGAAAATATATTTTTAAAAGAGAAAATCGATGTTTCTAAAAAAGCAAACGATTTTGATTCATATAATAAACTAATAATTGCATATATAAATTCAAATTATAGTTTTCTTTCAAAGATTTCCAAATCTTATGCGTCAGATAAAATAAAAGAATTTTTCTTTTCTAATTATTACCGCAAGGTTTCACAATTTTTAAGCAAATACAAAATTAACACTAATGATGCATTTATCATTAATAGATATGTGTCAAATCTTGTTTCAAATGAACTATTTTTCTATATATCTTCGAAGCGTAAAGAAAAACCATCTCAAATATTAAAAAGATTTTCTACTATTTGGGATTATTTTTCAAAACAGTATTTGCTTGATTTAAATAAGTCAAAAGGAAATAAATGATGATTGATTTTAATTTTGTTTCACCTACAAAAATATATTTTGGTAAATCAAAAGAAGAAGGAATTGCTGATATTATTTCTTCTTATGGATATAAACGTATCCTTATTGTTTATGGAAAAGCATCTATTAAGAAAAGTGGGTTATATGACAAAGTTGTTTCTAAACTCGACAATCATGGAATTATTCATTTTGAAGTTAGTGGAGTTAGAGCAAACCCAGAAATCTCATTAGCGAAACTAGGTGTTAAGTTTTGCCATGAATATAATTTAGAAATGGTGCTTGCTATTGGAGGCGGCTCTGTCATTGATACCGCTAAATCGATCGCGGTTGGTTATTTCTATGATGGAGATATATTTGATTTCAATTTACATAAAGTACAACCTAATAAAGCACTTCCTGTTGGAGTTATATTAACAATTTCTGCATCTGGATCGGAATTATCAAACTCTTGTGTAATGATGGATGACAAAACCGGAATCAAGCAAGGTTTTAATCACGATTTAAATAAACCTTTATTCGCAATTTGTAATCCAGAATTAACTTATAGTGTCAATAAATATCAAACAGGATGTGGAATAGTTGATATTATTTCCCATTCATTAGAAAGATATTTTAGTCCATCAGATAAATATGAATTTTCAGATTCTCTGGCTCTAGCAATCATTAAAGATATGATTAATGTTGGCCCTATTTGTTTAAATGAACCAAATAATTATGATGCAAGAGCGGTCATGATGCTCGATAGTTCTTACTCGCATAACGGGCTTACAGGACTTGGTAAAAATTATAAATTCCCAATTCACATGATGGAGCATGTTCTTAGTGGGTACGATATTAGTATCGCTCACGGTGCAGGATTAGCAGTTCTTATTCCAGCCTGGATGAATTATGTTTATAAATATGATATTGATAAATTTGTTCGGTTTTCGAAAGAGGTCTTCAACATTAATGTTGCTGATAAAGATGAGTGTGCTAAAATTGGTATACAATATTTGAAGGATTTCTTTAAAAATATTGGTATGCCAGTCACTTTAAGTGAATTAAACTTCACAAAAAGTGATATTCCCGCATTAGTGAAGTTGATGAGTTTAAACGGTACACGTTTGATTGGCCAAAAAACAATCAAAACACTAAATGAAGAGGAATTAACTTCTATGTTAGAAGCTTCACTCTAAGGGAGGTATTATGAAAAAGTCAGATATTGCAGGTTTTATTATATATATCTTGATGTTTGCCATTGCGATAATAATTGGCATTTTTGTTATTAGAACATTATTTGATCCAAATCCTTTTGGTGGATCTAAATTCATGCCATACTTATGGACATTACTCATTATCTTAAGTGCTTTATTTGTTAACGCTTTATTACTTGAAACTCTGCACGTTCTCGGTGGCAAACTTGGTGGCTATAGCATTGTTATGTTCAATGTTTTCGGCCTAGCTATTTATAAATCGCTAGGTAAATGGAAATTTGGATTTAAATCATTTGATGGACTCACAGGCGAAACCGTTTTAGCACCTAAGAGTGAAAAATCTAAACCTCATGCCTACGTATGGTTTCCACTATTAGGTTATTTAGTCGAACTTATTCTCGGAATTGTTATCTATTCACTATTTAAAGGAAGCTCTTCGGAGAGTTGGAAAACTATCATCGCATTGTTTGCTATTATTTATGTGACTGTTAGTTCAATGATTGCTCTATATAATTTCTTCCCGGCCAGACTTGATGCTATGACCGATGGATATCGTTTAACTTTAATTACAAAACCAATCAATGTTGAAGCATATAACGAACTAATGAGAGTTGAAAATTTGCAGCGCGAAGGTAAACAAGTTGATTCAATTAAGGTTTTTGATGAAATTACTGAATTCACCACCGCTATCAACTTGATGTCTATTTATGAAAAACTGGGAAAGCACGAGTTTGAAAATGCTGAAAAAATGATAGACACAATTATTGTTTCAAAAGAGAAGATTTCGTCTACAACATATAATCGACTCATTGCTCAAAAACTATATATCAAGATCATGACTCTTCCTAAAGATGAAGCTCAAAAATATTATGATGAGAATGTCGATGATAAAATTCGTAGATTTATTTCAAACGATTTATCTATGGAATCTATAAGAGCATATGTTTTAATCGCTGGTATATTAGACGAATCTAACGCTGAAGTGAATTATGCTAATTCGTGCAAAACAAAAGCAATGAAGAGAACTCTTCCTGCTCGACTTAAAGTCGAAGAAGAGTTATATAAAGAGGCTCTTGATTTTGTTAAAAAGGCACACACAGATTGGACAATAGAATAATTTATCATTAGTAAACACTGAAATAGCGGCTTTTCTGTGCCGCTATTTTTGATTAATAATTAGAATGTTTTTATAAAAGGTTAATTATAAATTAATCTTTCTCTTCATAACGAGAATTATCTTCTCTTGGAAAGTCTTCTGGAACAGTGCTTTCTTCATTCATTGAAAAACTACAAAATTTATCAGAGTTTTTCAAAAAGATAACACGATCTTCATTTAAAAAATCTTTTATATTTAGTTTGAAATATTTACAAATGTTTTTAACGTCTGATTCATTTGGAATATTGTTTCCATTTCTCCAATTTTCTAATGAATCAGATTTTAAGTAAAATTTTCTGGTAAATCTTTTTTCAGACCACTTCAGTGTTTTTAATATAAATTCAATCTTTTCAAGAGCAGTCATAATTCGTTTATTTATTTCTTATCCTTTAATAAATCGCGAATTTGAATGAGAAGTTCAGTTTCAGTTGGTTGAGGCGCTGCTGGTTCAACAGGTGCAGGTCTTTCTTCTGGATGTTTTATATAATATTCTTCAAGTAATTTTGCATCAATTTCAGCTTTTTTCTTCTTAAGCGACGCAACAACGCGAACGATAATAAATAAAACTATTGCAATGATTAAAAACGAAATAATTGCATTAATTAATGTTCCCCAATCGATTAAGGATGAACCATTAAAATAATAAGTTGTGCCGTGAAGTGTGTACTTACTTGTTAATGCTTGTTCCATAGCAGCGTAGTTTTCGTCAGTTAATAAAATGTCTTTTGATCCTGCATATTTTTCGGTCATTTCTTTTAATTGACTCATATCGAATTTTTGTCCGATTCCTTCAACACCTTTTTGTGATTCATTAACAGCAGGTAAAACTGTAACTAATCCTTTAATTCCTCCAGGAACAGCCCAAGTACAGACACTTAATAAAATGTTTACTGTCGCGGTGACAATCGCACCAAATGCACCGCCGATGATAACACCGACAGCCATGTCAAGAACAGATCCCTTAGAAATGAAAGCTTTAAAATCCTTCCATAATGATCTACTTTTCTCGGTTATTTTTGTTTTTTTGGACATATAATTTACCTCTATGCTCCTCAATTATAATTTAGTTTATTTGGAAAGCAACACCATTAATATTATAATTATCCTAGTTTGAAGGTAATTAAGATATGAATAAAGTTAAAATAATTGTTGATTCAACTGTTGATTTAAATAAAGACATGTATGAATCATTAAATTTAGATGTTCTTCCATTAACGGTTAATTTTAATGAAGAAACTTATGAAGATAGTGTGACTATCACTCCTGACGAAATGTATAAAAAAATTGAACAAACAAATGTTCTTCCTCATACCGCAGCGGTGCCACCTGCAATTATAGAGAAAGCATTTCAAAAATATATTGATGAAGGTTATGACATTTTGTTCACAGGTATTGGTCAAAAAATGTCCACTACATACCAAAATGCGAACATAGCAAAAAATTCAATTGAAGGAGCCAAAGATAGAATTTTTGTATTAGATTCCGCTAATCTAAGTTCTGGGACTGGGTTACTTGTTTTGAAGATGTGCAAATATCGTGATGAAGGCAAATCTGCTAAGGAAATATTTGATTTAGTAAGTCCTCTTGTGGAAAAAGTCTCTGCACAATTCGTTGTTGATAAACTAGATTATTTGCATAAAGGCGGAAGATGCTCTGGTGCAACCAAACTATTTGGTCATTTATTCCATGTTCACCCAGTTATTAAGGTTGTTGATGGTGGGATGATTGTTTATAAAAAACCTCGAGGAAAACTTAAAGCTGGAATTGATGAGCAAATTCAAGAACTTAAAAACGATCTCCCAAATGTCGATATGGATAATATTATGATTACCGATTCTGGTGTTTCACCTGAAGATAAAAAATATTTTCATGATGAAGTTGCTAAATTAGTTGATCCTAGTATTATTAGACACACTCGCGCTGGCTGTGTTGTTTCTTGCCATTGTGGTCCTGGCACTATTGGCGTTCTTTACATTAAAAAGTAAATTGAATATTTTTGTAATTTATTATTTTTGAATAATAAAAACCGTCGTTTAGACGGTTTTTAATTTAATTAGATTATTAGAGATTTATTTACCACTTACTGCTAATTTTTTAATTCTGATACTTGGTGAGGTTATACCACTACTAAGATTAAATTCAGAATTGTTAGCAACATCTTTCACATTCATAAATAAATCAGTTAAATTTCCTGCTAATGTAATTAGGGAAAGTGGTTCAGCTAATTTTCCATCTCTAATCATAAATCCTTCGGACTGTAATGAGAAATTACCCGATTTAGCATTCATTCCAGCGTGGAGCCCTTCTAGATTTGTGATATAGACACCTTCTTTAATTTCACTAAATAGTTGTTCTTCGCTCTTTTTACCAGGCTTAATAATTGCATTAACAATATCAGCGTGCGCTCTCCCAGAGCCTCGATATCCGTTTCCGGTTGGTTCAACATTATCTTTTTGGGCTGTTTCTAAGGTGTATAGGTATGTTTCAAGAACACCTTTTTTAATAATAAACTTCTTACTTGTTGCAACTCCTTCATCATCAAAATATCTAAACATAATGTTTTCTAATAAAGGATTTTCGATGACACTAAATTTCTTACTTGCAACTTGTTTGTGCAATTTATCTACAAATAAAGATGAATGTTTTTGAACTTCTTCTGCATCAGCAGATTGTAAATAATACATTGTTAGTAAAGAAGCACTTTTTGGATTTAATACAACTGGATATTTTTTGCTTGCACATTGCTTACTACCTAGTTTATTTAAAGCATCCTTAGCAACTTTTTCAACAAATTTATCAATATCAAATTCATCAAATTTATCAGAGGCGAATACGGAATATCCAGTTCTTATTTCGTCACCTTCTTTAGCGGTTACCTCAGCATAAAAATCATAATAACAAGATTGTTGTTTAAGTTTTAAGCCATAAGAATTTGATAATTGATTAAAACTTCCGGTTTCAGAATAACCAACTGCGGCAACTTCAACAATTCTTTTGTCGTAAGCGAAGAGCTTTTTTTCAATTTCTAATAGTAATTCAATTTTTTCTTTAGTTGGCTTACCTAGAAGATCTTTGTTATATAAGTTCTTTTTATGATATTTTTTGCTGCCCTTAAAAATAATACTTGGATTATCTGATTGAATGACACTTGCAGTTTTCTTAATGCCATTAATCAAATATTCAGGAGTGTTTTTATCGATTATTTCAGTAACAACTCCACCGAATTTGCCATTAATGATTCCTCTAGCAGACAAAACTGCACCATCATTTTGTGAAAATGAACTAACTTCACCATGAAAAACTTCAATCGATAAGGAATGGGACTGATTGTAATTTAAATCTGCTGCTTCGAACCCGTTTTCTTTAGCGAGTTCGAAAAATTTCTTCTCATTTAATTTCATTTTAATTGTCCTCCGTTTCCACCGACGAGTATGTTTTGGACTCTGATAGTAGGTTGCCCAATATCTACTGGTATTGAACCACTGGCTGCTCCACACAAACCTTGCGACATCTCTAAATCGTTGCCAATCATATCTATATTCATTAATACTTCTGCACCTGAACCAATAAGTGAGGCACCTCTAACAGGTTCGCATATTTTTCCGTCTCGAATAATATATGCTTCTGAGCAACCGAAATTAAATTCACCAGTTGTAGGATTAACCGATCCACCACTAAGTGAAGCGGCATATAAGCCTAATTTTGTTGCAGCAATTATTTCTTCAGGAGTTGATTTTCCTGGACAAATATATGTATTTGCCATTCTTGATGTTGGTTCAAATTTATATGATTGTCGACGGCAGGCACCATTGCCTTTAGCGTTCATTCTACGACCGTTAAAATCATCAATAAGGTAAGAAGTTAAGATACCGTTTTTAATTAATTGTGTCTTTTGTGTCTTATTTCCTTCATCATCAATATTGTTTGAGCCCCATTCGTTTATTATTGTTCCATCATCGATAGCGTTAACGATTGGTGAAGCAATTTGTTGACCTAGTTTATTAGCAAAGACAGATAGGTTTTTACTGACAGAACTTGCTTCAAGAGCGTGTCCACATGCTTCGTGAAATATAACTCCACCATCCCCATTGCCTATAACAACAGTCATTCTACCGCTTGGGCATTCTTTGGCTGTGAGCATAGTGATTGCTTGTTTAGCGGCTTTATGAGCTAATTTTTTGATATCGATATTCTTTAGAAAATATTCAAATCCACCACTTGTGCCTGGACCCATAAATCCTGTTTCGATTTTATCTTCTTCAGCGGCTATACAAATTAAAGCAACACGACTTCTTTCTTTTTCGTCTTTAAAAATAAAGCCCTTTGAATTTATTAAAGTCACTTTTGAATAAGTGTTTGAAAATGATTCTTTGGTTCGCACTATTCTTTTATCAAATTCATGCATCACTTTATCTCCATCAAGAAGATAATTTATTTTTTCGGAAGGGTTTACGTCTTTTGATAATCTTTCCCTATGATGCATATCTTTCACTTTTTTAATTTTTAAATTTGAAACAGTTAATTCTTGCTTGCCGTTAAAAGAACTTGCTAGGTTGTTTGCTAATTCTAATAATCCTTTTTTTGTGACATCATTTGTGTAACCATAGACACTTTGTAATTTATTAAGTAATCTAATGCCTGCACCATAGGTGTGTACAATTGTTGATTGATCAACTTTACCATTTTCAATAACGATATTTTCTGTTTCTTTATCTTCGATAAATATTTCAGCGTAGTCTGCACCTGTTGATAAACCGGCATTGAGTATTTCAATTGCTTGTTTTTTGCTAATCATAGATGACCTCCTTTTATTTTCTAAATGATTTTACCACAATTAAAAAAATTTGCATTTTAAATGCAAAAGAAAATATACACTAAAAACAAATTTATCTAGAGTAATGTTGATAACGTCTAAGTGTAATTTTATAGTGACGTTTTTCTTGTTTAAGTATTCTTTGAATAGAAAACTTTCCTGAACTTAAAGCAAATGGAAGTCCGCCTGGCATAAATGTCCATTGTCCAGAAAGATAGAAATTAGATAATCCTTTAATTTTACCGCTGTGCATCAGTAAACTTGCATCACTAGTGAACGCGAAAGGCATGTAGGCACCATGATATGCGTTGCAATATCTTTCATACGTAAGTGGTGTAGTGACATCAATTATTTCAATGCTATCTTCCAATGTAGGGAATTTTTCAACGATACATTGCTTAATTTTGTTAGCAATATCTTGTTTTTTAAGATTATATTCGCTTGGATTATCTTTTAATTTTTTCCAATATTGATAATCTTCATCGTCCTGATGAATCATCACAGACAGTGTCGATTTTCCATCCTTAACAAATGTTTGGTCATATGAATAATCTCTCAATTTGATTAGCGAGAAGTTACTGGTCCCAACTTTGTAAGGTGATGTTAAGAATTGATATGTGGAAGTAAGCCCTAATTTATTAAATTTTTCATTATCGACAACAAAAGAAATATTTACACATGATGGAAGAGGATAATACTTTGTATTAATTAATCTTTTATTGATTGGTTTATCGTCGTATTTTCCTTCTAAAAGAGTTTTAAGAGTATATGCTGAGTCAAGAGCGGATATTACATAATCAGCTTTATGAATTGTCCCATCTTTAAGTTCGATTCCTTTTGCTTTGCCATCTATAACAATAATTCTTTTAACCTCTTTGTTATAGTGTATTATTCCCCCTTCAGTGTGATATTTTTCAACCATTCTCTTAATGATGTATGTTGAACCACCTTTTGGGACGCCACCGTTATTAACACATGCAGTGCCATAAGCAAATAATGCAGAATATAAGTTATTATGACCAGGGACAATTTGAGTCAATATATATTTGATAATCGGTGATTTAAATCTTTTCGCATATTCTTCGCATGTTATTCTTGTACTTCTAAAATACGAAAATAGTGATGGAGTTAATTTGACTCCAACCTCCATTAGTCTCCATATCGACATAATCGATATTGGCAAATCTAGTGGAAGTTTCATGTTTTGAATTTTAATAATGAGTTTAATCAATTTTTTAATTTGTTTTGTGTCTATTGGCGAGAGCTTGATTAAGTCCTCTTCGAGGCGATTTAAATCGGTCCATAAAGTAATCTTTTCACCATATATTTCTATAGTTCCAAAATTATCTTCATAAATAATATCTTCATCATCAAAAGCATCGACATCATGCCACATTTCATTTAATTCGGTGCCGTGCTTTGTGCCGGTTAGCCAATGGATACAACCATCGATTAAATATCCTTTTCTTTTCCAGGATGTGCAAAGGCCACCCGGTAATGGATTTTTTTCGAATATTTCAGTTAAAAAGCCGTTCTTTTGGCCATAGATGCCACTTGTAAGTCCGCTGATACCTGCTCCAATAATGATTATTTTTTTAATTTCACTCATATATTTTATTTTCGATTTATTTTAGATTATTTTCTCACATCTATAAAGAATTATATTTTTCACTAAAATAAATAAAAACTTGTTAAGTATTAAACTTAATGATAATATTTCACATGCAACTTTCTTTAGAACCCAAGAGGTCTAAGGCGGAAGGAGTTTTTATGAAAAAAGATATTCACCCAAAAACTTACAAGGTTAAAGTAACTTGTGTTTCTTGCGGAGCGACATTTGAGACACATTCAACATCTCCTGATTTACATGTTGATACTTGTTCAAATTGTCATCCATTCTACACTGGTAAACAAAGATTTGTTCAATCCGATGGTAGAATTGATCGTTTCAATAAAAAATACGGAACAAAGAAATAATCTGATTAAGAGTAATTTAAATCCACTGAAAAGTGGATTTTTTTAAAATAAATTAAGTTATAATAATTATTAGTGAATATTAATATTATGTGATACCGTTTATTAGAAAGGTTGAAGCACTATGAAAAAAAGATTCTATATTACTACCCCTATTTATTATCCTAGCGCAAACGCACATATTGGTCATGCCTACTGTACGACGATGTGTGATATTTTAGCACGCTATAAACGAATGCGTGGTGTAGAAACTTTCTTTTTAACTGGTACTGATGAACACGGTGAAAAAATTCAAAAAAACGCTGAAGCTAAAGGAGTTAGTCCTCAGCAATTTGTTGATGAAATCGCTGAAAATTTTAAAAATCTTTGGAAAGCAATGAAAATCTCAAACAATGATTTCATTCGTACAACGCAAGAAAGACACATCAAAGTTGTTCAAGATGTTTTTACAAAATTATATAACAATAGCGATATTTATTTAGGTAATTACGAAGGCTGGTATTGTATTCCATGCGAATCGTTTTGGACAGACACTCAAGTCGGAGCGGATCATCTATGCCCAGATTGTCATCGACCAGTTCATAAAGCTAGTGAAGAAGCTTATTTTTTTAAAACACAAAAATATTTACCACAATTGCTCGATATAATGGAGAAAAACCCTAAATTTATCCTTCCAATAAATCGTAAAAACGAAATGATGAACACATTTATTAAACCTGGTTTAGATGATTTATGTGTTTCTCGTACATCATTCGATTGGGGTATTCAAATTAGAGAAAACCCAAAACATGTCGTTTATGTTTGGATGGATGCACTCACAAATTATATTTCAGCGTTAGGATATGATTCTGATAACCAAGAAAATTTTAAAAAGTTTTGGGAAGATCCTGATTGTGAAATTGTCCATGTCGTTGGAGCGGATATCTCTCGATTTCACGTCATATATTGGCCAATGTTTTTAATGGGACTAGGTCTAAGAGTGCCAGATCGAGTTTTTGTTCATGGTTTACTTGATTTAAATGGTGAGAAAATGTCTAAATCAAGAGGAAACGTTGTTTCCCCACTACCATTGATTGATAGATATGGAGTTGATTGTGTTCGTTGGTTCTTAGCTCGTGAATTTTCTTTTGGTAGTGATGGAAGATTCTCTCCAGAGTTATTTGTTGACAGAGTAAATGTTGATTTAGCAAACAATTTTGGGAATTTAGTTAATAGAACATCTGCGATGATAAATAAATATTTCGACGGTGTTGTCCCTGAATTAACTAATCCAAATCAAAAAGTAATTGAAATACAATTATCCACTGAAAAAATTGTTAAAAATTATGAAGAATTAATGGACGATTTAAAGATCAGTGAAGCACTTTCTAACGCGACTGAATTATTAAGCATTGCCAATAAATTTATTGAAGATAGTCAGCCATGGAATCTTTCTAAGGAAGGAAAAATCGATGAACTTTCAAATGTTATGGCTGTGTTAACCAATTCAATAATTGTTGCGACAAAACTATTATCGCCAGTTTTGGTGGAATCATCTTTAAAAGTTTTTGATCAATTTGGATTAAATGAATCTCAAAGAGATTATGAATTTGCTTATAAATTTTGTCCTTATGCTGGTAATAAGGTTAGTAAAGGGACACCATTATTCCCTCGACTTGATCAAAAAAATGAAACCGAATATATTTCATCTTTATCAATGAAGTAAATTGATTAAAAAACACACTCGCTATTATGGGTGTGTTTTTTGATATAAGGCAATGCACATTTTCTGATATGGTGAATATAGTGAAATCTTATATGTTTTTGTGCCATCGTTATTGTTAATAATTATTGTTGTTGTGTGGTCTATATAATTATCTGTTGATTGATTTCCAGCTATTTTTAAATATAAATCATTAAAAAAATCTGATGTCTTTTCGAGTAAATCATGTTTTTCCCAATATGAGGCAGTATATTGTCTATCTTTACTTATCCTATTATCAAGCGTGGTGGCTAATTCTTTTTGTGCTCCTTCAATATTAGACGCTTTTGCAAAAGGAGTAATACTTGTATAAACTCGACAAAGTGCCGAATATTTTAAATAAGCATCACTACTAGATAAACATATGTAGGCTGCAACTAAATTTGCATCATCTTCTCTCATAACTCCTTTGGAATGGGCTAGTTCATGAGCCATTGAAAAAGGAAGTTCTGAATTTGTGCAAAGTGTATTTACACTTGCTTCTGATAACGGTGAGAAAGAAAATCCTGTAATTTGAAATTCTCTATATAGCCATCCTAATAAATACATTGGTTTTACCTTAGTAGTGTATTTAGAAAAGTAATTACTATCTAATTTTGCATATTCATCTTCTAAAATGACATTAAGTTGTTCAACACTATATGGTTTATTTACTTCGCCTGTTTCATTGTTAAAACCTAACTGAGTAGCGCATGCGTTATATTCGTCGTGATAATATTTCACGATATCATAAAGTAGTTGCCCGTCTTCAATTGGCTCATCCTCATAAAGAGGTATATCAACAGGATATCGATTATAATTCATACCTGCCGTACCAACATAACTAATTAAAAAAGCAGTAATGATCGTTAAAATATTAATCCAGAGATGACTTGAACCTCTAAAAGAAAGTCTATGTAGATGTCTAATAACTAGGATTAGCCAAATGATAACTCCTATAATTGCGCATATAAGAAACACCTCAGTTAGGGAAAACGGAAAATATTTTGATAAAGGCGCAACTAGATAATAGTAAGTTCTCGATATTGTTTTGCTCCACCATTCACAAACATCACTAGAAAGTCTAAGTAATAAGAGAATAATTAAAATAGTGACTAGAATAGCTAAAATTATGAGACTTTTCCAAAATCTTTTTTTGTAGACAGCGTTCATACATTATTTATTTTAATCTATTTTTTCGTAAAACGAAGAAACATATTATAAGTGGTGTGATACAATAACAATATGTTTATCAAAGTTCCAAAATTCATTTTCAATAAATTAATGGAAAAAGGCGACGCTAAACTGCTCAAAAACGTCAGAACTTTTGGAAATATTAATATACGTGGTGACGTTTCTTATAAAGATGATGAAATTAGAGAACATAAATTAGACATTATCTATCCTGCTACTAATTCAAATGGTATTACGATTTTAAATATTCATGGTGGAGCTTATATTTCGGGTTATAAAGAAGAATCACAAATTTTTGCATCCTATTTCGTGAGCAAAGGCTTCACAGTTATTAATATGAATTATCGACTTGCTGACCATAAGAAGGGTATTGGTTTAATCGAGCAAATTCACGATATCTTTTGGTGCTTGAACTTTTTAAGACAATATCGAACTTATTATAAATTAGATACTGAAAAACTATGTTTAATGGGTGATTCTGCTGGTGGCCATCTAGCTCTTCTAACTGAGATTATCTATAAATGTAAAGAAGCACAGGATTTCTTTGGAATTAAGAATTTACCAGATGTAAATATTTCTTGTGTATGCACTAATTCACCAATGTATGATTTAAAGCCTCTATTAGAAATTGCTAAAAAGATTTGCACAAAGAATTTAATCAAAGATATTTTTAGCACTAATTATGAAG
>CAVIPP010000001.1:11046-31109 GCA_963644615.1 Oscillospiraceae bacterium | reverse complement strand
TTGAAAAGAAATTAGATTTAGTTCCTATATTCGCTAGTACATCTTTACAAGATTATTTTAATTCTCAAACATATTCTTTAAAACGAGACTGTGATAAACTCGGTTGTTATAATTTAGAATATTTTTGTGAGACTTCTCCTGATAAACGTATTGGGCACGTTTACAATCATTTTATCTTTGATAAAGAAGGTAAAATTTGTAATGATAAAATGATTGATTTCTTATTAAAAAATACTAAGAATTGAAAACGCCTTACTTTATAAGTAAAATATTGCTTTATGGATAGATTTGAACAAAATAAAACCCCATATTTAGATGCATTAAAGGATTACGCAAATACTGATGTTTTGCCTCTTGATGTACCTGGTCATCACCTCGGTAACGTTTCTAATGATTTAAAAGACTTTATTGGTAAAAAAACATTTAGATGTGATGTAAACGCTCCAATAGGAATGGATAATTTAGCACATCCATCTGGAGTTTTACTTGAAGCAGAAAAATTGTTTGCAAAGTTTTGCCACGCTGATTATAGCTTCTTTCTAATTAACGGAACCTCCAGTGGAATTATCGCTATGATTATGTCGGTCTGTCGTGCAAACGAGAGAATTATTCTTCCAAGAAATGTTCATAAATCAATCGCCAATGCATTAATTCTTTCGGGTGCTATTCCTGAATATATAATGCCAAAACTTGATAATGAACTTGAAATTGCCAATCAACCAAGCGTTGATGATTATGTTAAAGCAATGCAACGCTTTCCTTCTGCCAAAGCAGTTTTTGTGATTAATCCTACATATTTTGGTGCGGTCGCTGATCTAAAACGAATTGTTATAGAAGCTCATTCTCGAGGAATGATTGTCTTAGTAGATGAGGCCCATGGAGCGCACTATTATTTTGATAAAAATGGACCTATATCCGCGATGGATGCAGGGGCAGATATGTCGAGTGTGTCTTTCCATAAGACTGGTGGAAGTTTAACTCAATCTTCAGTTTTGTTACTTAAGAGCAATTTAGTTGATGTCTTTAAAGTTCAAAGAACTCTCAACATCATTAACACTACATCTCCGTCTTCAATATTGATGGCGAGTTTAGACGCTGCAAGAAAATATGTAGCCCTTTATGGTGAAGAAAATATGATACGTGTCCATAAATTAAGTACATTTGCCCGTGAACATATATCAAAAATAAATGGATTTGCTACTGTTGATAAAGATCATTTTTTAGCCAAGGGTTGTTTTGATTATGACGAGACAAAACTTGTCATTAAACTTGAACATCTAGATATAAATGGATTTGATTTATATCATCTTTTGAAGGATGAATATAACATTCAAGTCGAATTAGCGGAAACCTATGTTATTATGGGCATACTTGCAATTGGTTCAGATATGAAACAAATGCAAAGATTAATTAAAGCCCTCAAAGATGTATCTAAACATCACTACTGTAAAAATTATGAATATGAAAAACATTCTTTTGGAATTGAATTCCCGTTTCAATTAATTAGACCTAGAGCAGCCTATCACGCGCCTGGTTGTAAGATTCCTCTTAGTGATGCTATTAATTCCATTTCAAAAGAATCGATTATGGTTTATCCTCCAGGAATACCTTTAATTGTTCCAGGTGAAGTTTTTACTAAAGAACTCATTGATCGCATCAGCGAATATAAATCTAATAAAGGCGTGACCATGCTTTCCGATTATGGAGTTGACTTTGTTCATGTAATTGATACTTCTCGATGGGTTAGATATCGCTTTTATAAAAATAAATTACAAGATTATTCGTTGAAACGTTTAACTACACCTCGAAGCGATGGCTACACCATGCCATTTGAGGGAGACAAACACTTTGCTACACTCGTTTTGCTTCCATTTAGGAAAGATACCTGGAGAGATAATGCAAAACCAGCATTAGAAGAATATAAGCAAGTCATCTTTACTATTAGTAAATTCGAAAGAGTATATGTCGGAATTTCTCCAAGAATTTATAACAAAGTTATAAAAGATTTTGAAAATATTAAAAATGTCTACCCTATTAAAATTAAATATAATGACGCTTGGGCAAGAGACAACGCACCTATATTTGTGACAAACGGCAATAAATTAAGAGCAGTTGATTTTAGATTTAATGCCTGGGGTGGTGAAGTTGATGGTTTATATTCTAATTACAAAGACGATGATTTACTCTCTAAAAATCTTTGTAAATATTTTGGTGTCGAGAGATATTGTTTAGATAATTTTGTTCTTGAAGGTGGAAGTATTCATGTCGATGGCGAAAAGACATGTATTGTCACTGAAGCTTGCCTACTTTCAAAAGGAAGGAATCCAGATTTAAATAAAAATGAAATCGAAGAAACTTTAAAAACATATCTCAATGTCACTAAAGTTATTTGGATACCTCATGGAATTTATGAAGATGAGACAAATGAGCATGTCGATAATATGGTTTGTTTTGTTAAACCTGGTGTCCTCGCTTTAGCGTGGACTGATGATAAAAGTGATCCACAGTATTCATACTGCCAATCCGCTTACAGGATTCTTAAAAACGAGGTGGACGCTCAAGGGAATAAATTTGAAATTGTTAAAATTAAGTTACCAAAGCCAATATACATGACTAAACAGGAAGCTAAATCAATCAAAACTAGTAGATATGGGGCTAAATCAAGATTAGAAGGTAATCGACTCGCTGCTAGTTATATCAATTTCTACCAAGGCGAAAATTATGTTATTTTACCTGGCTTTGGTGTTAACGAAGACATCGAAGCAAAAGCAAAACTTCAAAAGTTATATCCTAACAAAGAAATCATTCAAATTTATTCGAAAGAGATTTTGCTTGGTGGAGGAAATATTCACTGCATTACGATGCAAATCCCATATGGAGAAGGGCTAACAAAAAAATGAAAATTAAAGTCGCTATTACTCAAATGAGTTGTACATCAAACTATGAAGAAAATATTAAAAAAGCTGACTCGTTAGTGGAAAAATGTGCTCGAGAAGGCGCTAATGTGGTTTTGCTTCAAGAATTATTTTCTAATTTATATTTTTGTCAGGTCGAAGATTATTCAAAATTCGATTTAGCGGAAGAAAAAGAAAATTCATATCTTATTAAACACTTTCAAAAAATAGCTAAAAAGTATGGAGTAGTCTTGCCTATTTCTTTTTTTGAAAAGTCTGGTGAAAATTATTTTAATTCATTAGCGATGATAGATGCGGATGGAAAAAATCTTGGGATATATCGTAAGAGTCATATTCCAACTGGAGAATGTTATGAAGAAAAATTTTATTTTTCTCCAGGAGATACAGGTTTTAAAGTATTTAAAACTAAGTTTGGAAGAATTGGTGTTGGAATCTGCTGGGACCAATGGTTTCCTGAAGTTGCCCGTATCCTCGCTTTAAAAGGTGCTGAACTCATTTTATATCCAACAGCGATTGGTTCTGAACCAGTCTTAGTTAGAGATTCAATGGTTCATTGGAGAAATGTTATGATTGGTCATGCTGCGGCTAATCTAGTTCCAGTATGTGCGTCTAATCGTGTCGGTAAAGAAGCTATAGGCAATTCATCAATGGTTTTCCAAGGTTTTTCTTTTATTGCTGATCAGCATGGTAATGTTGTCGAGGAAATGGATAGGACTTCTGAAGGCTTTAAAATACATGAATTTGATTTAGATAATATTGATAAAGAACGTGTATATTGGGGTGTTTTTAGAGACAGAAGACCTGAATGTTATTCGTTAATTAAAAAATATAGCAAGAACAAATAGATGAATAAAAATGATAAAAAAACAAATATTAATCGAGGTAAGGTAGACCCAAATTCTATCAAAGAATATAAAGTTCATGAGCCTTGCCAATTGCTTTCTTTTTTACTTTCAAAATATCCAAATCTTTCGAGAAACAATGTGAAATCATTACTCTCTAATCATCAGGTCGCGGTTGATGGTGCACCAATAAGTCAATTTAATTTTGAACTTGCAAAAGACGATATCGTCATTGTTTCAAAAAGAAGAATCGCTAAAAGACAAAGAAAAGATTTACCAATAATTTTTGAAAATGATGAATTAATTGTTATCAATAAACCTAGTGGTCTATTAAGCATCGCTAGTGATAGTGAGAAAGGTCGAACAGCGTATCGATTAATAACTGATTATGTTCAACAAAAAGATAGACATAATCGTATTTTTGTCGTTCATCGTCTCGATGAAGATACTTCAGGAGTTCTTGTTTTTGCTAAGAATGCAAAAATTAGAGACGCACTTCAAAAGAATTGGTCAACTATAGTTAAAAAAAGAGGATATTTTGCTATTGTTGAAGGCAAAATGGAAAAAGATAATGACACATTTACCGATTATCTAAAAGAAAATTCACTTAATTTAATGTATGTTACTAAAAATACAAAAGACGGTAAAAAATGTATCACTCATTATAAGGTTATTAAATCGACAAAAGATTATTCCTTGCTTGATGTTGATATTGATTCGGGTCGAAAAAATCAGATTAGAGTTCAATTAGGCTACCGAAATCATTATGTTATTGGCGATGATAAATATGGTGAGCCATCTAATCCTATCAATCGATTAGGACTACATGCCTATGAACTTGTTTTTCTACATCCATTTACGAATAAGTTAATGAAATTTTCTTGCCCAATGCCAAAAGAATTTTTGGATTTGATGCATATAGAAAAAAACTAGGTCAGTTAGTTTAGATGATAAATTTTATATATATAATTTTTATTTATTGAAGTCTCTTCACTGACTTTTTTAATAGCGTCTTTTGTAGTTAAGCCACTATCTAAGCACAAATTAACCATTTTGATAATGTCTTTATCATTAATAGTTTTTTCTTCTTTTTTGTTATTCCCTTCGATAACGATGACTAATTCACCTTTAAGTGTTGTTTCATCTAATAGAGACAATTCGGATAAACTACCTCTAATATATTCTTCATGTAATTTAGTTAATTCTCTAGCTATACAAGCTTTTCTTGGGCCAAAAGCATTTAACATATCGTTTAAGATTTTCTTAATTCTATGTGGTGCTTCATAAAAAATCATTGTTTCTTTACGCTTAGCTAATTCAAAAAGTTCTTCTTTTCTTTCTTTGTCTTTTGGACTTAAAAATCCATGGAAATAAAAATGTGAAGAATCTATCCCACTTGCGACAAGAGCGCTAAGCGCTGCATTCGGTCCAGAAATACACGTAACATTGATTTGATTATTAAGAGCAATTTCAACAAGTTTA
The DNA here is from genome assembly GCA_963644615.1 of Oscillospiraceae bacterium. Classification (GTDB taxonomy): domain Bacteria; phylum Bacillota_I; class Bacilli_A; order RFN20; family CAG-826; genus Fiminaster. The sequence goes on along the minus strand of CAVIPP010000001.1, from coordinate 25,870 downwards.
GCACCCGGATCAGATATACATGGATAGCCTGCGTCAGATACGTATGCAACTTTTTTACCTTCAAGCATTTCTTTGACAGCAAAATTTGAAGCAGTTACTTCGTTGTGCTCTCTTAAAGAATATAAAGGTTTTTTAATAGAGAAGCTCGCTAATAATTTCCCAGTAACCCTCGTGTCCTCACACATTATTAGATCTACCTCTTTAATAACATTTAAAAATCGAGGAGATACGTCTTCTAGATTTCCTATTGGAGTAGCAAGTAAATATAAAAGAGGTCTTTTACTTAGAAAATTTTGTTCTCGCATTCTTAGCTCCTAAAAGAGGTTTAACTTCTTCTAGACTGACAAATTCAATATCTTCATCTGATTCTATTTTTAATGTTCGAGATAAGACATTGATTGAGGTAATTTTAAAAACTTTGTCACCTCGTTTAAAAGTTTCACCAATTTTTGGGAAATCTTTTTTGATTTCAGTGTATGCATCATCTTCATAAAGAAGACAACAAATAAGTTTTCCACAATGTCCACTAAGTTTTGGTATATTTAATGAGAGCATTTGATTCTTAGCTCTATTTATTGATATTCCTTCCATATTTGGAAGAAACTGTGAACAGCAAAGCGGTAAACCACATATTCCAACTCCGCCTATCATTTTGGCTTTGTCTCTAGAACCTATTTGTCTAAGTTCAATACGACAATGGAATTTAGACGCTAAAACTTTGAGGAGTTCTCTAAAATCAACTCTTTCATCAGCGACATATGTGATAGTTAGTTTTGTACCATCTAATGAATATTCAGCATCGATTGGTCTCATATCTAGTTCGAGACTTTTAATTTCTTCGTTTGTGAATTTTAGTGCATACGCTGAACGTTTTTTGTTTTCATCATAGATGAGCAAATCATCTTCTGTGGCTATTCTTAATATATCTTTAAGTTCTAGTTCTGATTTATATTTTTCAATAGGAAAACATTCAGTTGCGATAAAACCGATTTGTATTCCTCTAGTCGAATCAGCGACAACTTTTTCACCAATTTGTAAACCTTCGATATCTGTTCCAAAATAATATGCTTTGGAGGATCCTTCAAATTTGACACCGACGTAATATTTTATATTCATCCTTTAAGCCTCCTTTGTAATTTCATAAATAATGTGATCTAAAAGTAATCCAACATTAACATTTAAATCAAGTTTAGACATTGATGACATAATCATCAATAGTGATTTATCGATATGTTTTAGCTTTTTAAGTAATTCATTTAAAATCGTCTCATAATATTTTAAGACAATTTCTTCGTTAACGGACAAATTAACTAAATCAGTAAAGACAAGAGAAAGCATTTTTATGTAATAACGAGCCGATTCAGTAGTTTTTATATTTGGAATTATAAGTTTTTCACAAGTAAATACAGCGTCATCACCTGATATAAGAAGAGCATTTAATTGATCGTCTAGTGCTGTCTTTGCACATTGATACGATGGACTATCTATTGTTTTTTTGATAGTTTCGACATCATTATAAAATCCACTTAGAATCTCAGCGTCATCATTCATTACGCCTTCAGTAATTGCTTCTTTGATGATTGTTTTTTGATTTATCGGTTTAAATTTTAAAACTTGAGTTCTAGAAATTATTGTTGGCAAAACTTTTGATTCGTTTTCGGTTGTTAAAAATGCATATATGTTTTTGCCTGGTTCCTCAAGAAATTTTAATAAAGCATTAACTGCGACATTAGTCATAGTTTCGACCCGATTGAGGATATAAATCATTATTCCTTTATCTTCTAATGCTGTCTTATCGAAATTTGTAATTATTTTATCGACGTCTCCTCTTTTAATTTTGCTATTTTCATCGCCAAATATCATGATATCTGCATAATTACCTTCATCAATACGCATGCATGTTATGCAGTTATTACAAGCGAGAGGATTTCTATTTTCGCATAAAATTGATTTTGCTAAATATATAGCAACATCATTTAATGGAGCACCGACACTTCCACTTAAAAGATAAGCATGTGAAAGACGGTCCTTTTCTAAGGCGTTGACAAATGTTTTATATATAGCTGGTTGATATTTTTTTAAATAGTCTTCTATTTGCACATTATTGTTCCATTCTCTCTTTTATGGCTTTATATGCTTCACAAACAACATCATCAAATGGTTTTGATGCATTAATAATTACATATCTATCTTTGAATCTATTTGCTAAATCGAGAAAAGTTTCACGAACTTGTTTATGAAATTCAATTTTCTCTAAATCGAGACGATTGACTTCTCTACCCTTGTTTGCCGCTATTCTAGCTAGGCCAACTTCAGGATCAACATCAAATAGCAAAGTTATATCAGGATAATATCCATCAGTTGCAGCCATATTAATATTGAGAACTTTATCTATTCCAAGACCTCTAGCCCCACCTTGATAGGCGAGCGAGGAATCTAAAAATCTATCTGAAATGACAAGTTTTCCTTCTTTGACAAGTGGCCAAACTTTTTCAACGAGATGTTGTCTACGACTCGCAGCGTATAGTAGTGCTTCGGTCACGCCATCCATATTAGTATTATCTTTATTTAAAATAACCTCGCGAATTTGTTCTGAAATTGGCGTTCCACCAGGTTCTCTAGTTAAAACAACATCTACTCCATCATTTTGAAGTAATTCCGCTACTTTTTTAATAACACTACTTTTGCCACTACCTTCTGGCCCTTCTACTGTAACAAACATGTTTTTGTCTCCTAAATTTTCTTTCTTCCTTCGAGTGCTTTTGACAAAGTCAAACTATCTGCATATTCTAAATGACCGCCCATAGGAAGCCCATAAGCAAGTCGCGATACATTTATATTGAAATTTTCTAATATTTTAGCGAGATATAACGCAGTTGTCTCACCTTCTGTTGTTGGATTTGTTGCAATGATTACCTCTTTGACATTACCTTCACTAATTCTATCTAGCAATGAAGATATATTTAAGTCATCAACTGACACCCCATTAATAGCGGATAAAACACCATTCAAAACATGATATAAGCCGTTATATGTTCCAAGTTTTTCAAAGGCGTTAACATCTTTTGGGTATGAGACGACAATGATTTTGCTTTTGTCTCTAGATTCATTAGAGCATATTTCACATACATTATCTTCAGTGAACACTCCACAAATAGAACAATGATGTATATTCTTTTTTACGGTAAGTAAAGCATTAGAAAAATTTTGAACACTTTCTGGCGACATATCTAAAACTGAATATGCCATTTTTTCAGCTGATTTATGTCCAACTCCAGGTAGTTGTTTAAAAGCATCAATTAAATTATTAATACTTTTAAGTTCTTTCATTTTTAGAATAATCCTCCGGAACGGCCAGTTATTCTTTCATTAAATTCTTTTTCTACTTCTTCAATTTGTTTGATTGCTTCATTTATTGCTAGTGCAATCATTTCTTCGACCATTTCTTTATTTGAAACATCGAAAGCGTCTTTATCAATATTAATTGATTTAATTTCTTTAGTTCCAAGAACACTAACTGTCACAGCACCGCCTTTAGAGACGACGAATTCCCTATTATTTAATTCTTCTTGGGCTTTTTTTAATTCTCTTTGCATCTTTTGTGCTTGTTGAATCATGGCTTGCATTTGGTTCATTTTTTTATTTCTCCTATATCTATATTTATTTCGTTTGGCTTTGGTAATTGTGTTATTTGTCTAAGATTATGGAACGCTGTTATTAGTCTTATTGCTTCTGATCTTGGTAGTGCATAGACAAAGACATTTCGGCCAATCATTTGCGACATTATTTTTGAAATATTATCTTGATTTGTTTTAATGTTTGCTTTTTTAGAAAGTTTATCAAAATCGTATTCCATGACTATGATATCTTTGGTTACTATAAATGGGCGACCATCTTTAATAAGCGCGACAACATCTCCTAATTGAGGATGAGTTAGATATGAATTTAATTCATCCCATCTATTAATTAATGATTTTCGACCTTCTTTGTCTCCAATAACCATTAATTTAATAATTGTTTCATCATCGAGCGAATATTGTTCTCCACTTGTGTCGACTGTTACTTCAGTTGATTCATTATCAAGTAGCCAGTCTGGTGCTTTTTCAATCTTCTTTGGTGAGCCTCCAGTATTTGTTTCCTCTTTTGTAGTTTTTGTTATTTCACTAAGTGAAACATTCTGAGTTTTATTATCTATAAACATCTCATCTTTTTTTGTTTCAGCTTTTACTGGCGAAGTTTTCTTTTCATCTTCAATTTTTTGTGGTTTTTGAGATTCAATTATTTCGTCTTTTAATGTCGCTAATTTAAGTAAGGTTATTTCAAATAATGTTTTAATATTGCTGACTGACTTAAAATCAATTTGGTTTTTTAAAAATGCACTTATCATCGTGTTAAGTGTTTTTATATCGATGAGGTTATTTAGTTCACTAGCAACTTCTTCTTTTATTTGAGTTAACTCTTCTTCATCGTGGACTTTCTTATAAATAAGAACATCTTTGAGTATTTCTAATAAATCCGTATTGAGTCGCTTTAAATCAACACCCGCTTCTGAAAATGCATTAATTCTTGAAAGAGTCATTGTAACATCGCCGTTATAGACGTCTTTTATAAGATTTACTTTTTGATCGATAGAGGCTAATCCGTAAAGAGTATAGACATCATTTTCGGTTAGTGAATCGTTACTATAAGCTAAAATTTGATCAAGAATTGATAAGGCGTCTCGCATACCGCCATCCGCTAAAGAGATGATTGCGTTAACAGCGCCATCTTCATACGTAATACCTTCTTTATTTAAAATAGTAATCATTCTTTCTTTGATATCAATGTCACTTACTTTAGTAAAGTCATAACGTTGACATCTAGATAATATAGTTGGAATGATATTGTGAGGTTCAGTTGTTGCTAAGATAAAAACGACATGCGCCGGAGGTTCTTCGAGAGTTTTTAATAATGCATTAAAAGCATTCGTGGTCATCATATGAACTTCATCGATAATGTAGACTTTGTATCTACCTTTCAAAGGTAAATAATTTACTTTATCAATTAAGTCACGAACTTGCTCGACACCATTATTACTCGCTGCGTCTATTTCTATAACATCAGGATGAGTGCCTTCAGTGATTTCAATACAATTATCACATTTGTTACATTGATGTCCTTGTCCTTCTTCACAATTGAGCGCTTTAGCGAAAAGCTTAGCCATTGTTGTCTTTCCTGTTCCTCTAGGACCACAAAAAAGATATGCATGAGCAATTTTATTTTTCTCAAGAGCGTTTTTTAATGTTCGAACAATATGTTTTTGTCCTGCAACTTCCTCAAATGTCTGAGGGCGATAGGTTCTATATAGTGCTTTGTATGCCATAAGTGTAACAAAAAGATTATACATATTTTAATGGTTTATTAAAAGAACAAAACAAACTTTTAATTTATAAATTAAGTAGAGGTTATCCCCTCTTTGTTTATACATTAAATTATGATATAATCACTGACGCTTATGGAAACATCATTACAAAAAAGATTAGAAATAACTAAAACTCGTTTAAACGAAATAGATGAGGAATTATCGAAGGAAGATATAACTCGAGATATAAAAAGATTTAGAGATATATCTAAAGAAAGAGCTAATTTAGAACCAATTGTTGAAGCTTATGATAAATATCTAAAACTCGATAGCGATTTAAAAGACGCTGAAATAATGATGAATGATTCTGATGCAGAAATTTCTACTCTTGGTCATGATGAACATAAAAGAATTCTTGAAGAAGAAGCAACACTCATTGAAGAGATTAAAATTATGCTTCTTCCTAAAGACCCAAATGACGATAAAAATATTATTGTTGAAATTAGAGGCGCTGCTGGAGGAGATGAAGGTAACATCTTCGCGGGTGATCTTTTTAGAATGTATGTTAGATACGCTGAAAGCAAGGGTTGGAAAATTCAAATTATTGATGAAAGTCCATCCGAAGCAGGCGGGTTTTCAAATATATCATTTATGATAAAAGGCGATGGTGTCTATTCTAAACTCAAATTTGAAAGTGGAGCGCACCGAGTTCAAAGAGTTCCTAAGACTGAAGCTTCTGGTCGAATTCATACATCCACCGCAACTGTCTTAGTCATGCCAGAAATGGAAGACATTGAAGTTGAACTAAACCCAGCAGATATTCAAGTTGATACATATAGATCACAAGGTGCAGGTGGTCAAAACGTTAATAAGACAGAATCTGCTGTTCGTATGACTCATATTCCTACTGGAGTTGTTGTTTCTTGCCAAACTGAAAAATCTCAAATTCAAAATAGAGAAATTTGCTTACAAATGTTAAGAGCAAAAATATATGCTAAACTTCAAGAAGAACAAGAAGAAAAACTTGGTTCTGAAAGAAAACTTAAGGTTGGCACGGGCGAACGCTCTGAAAAAATACGTACATATAATTACCCACAAAATCGGGTGACCGATCATAGAATCAATTTCACTATCCAAAAACTTGATAGAGTTATGGAAGGTGATTTAGATGAAATTCTCGATGCTTTAAATCATTATGATCAAGAAATGAAAATGCTTGGTGAACAAGTATAAAATGAAAACTATTTTTGAAGCATACAAAGAAGCTTTAGAAAAATTAGATAATGCTACAAAAGACGAAATCAATGTTCGAATTCTTTTGTGTTATATAAATAAGTTATCTTCAATGAGCGAATTTTATATAAAAAAAGATGAGGAAGTCCACTCGATTGAACTTTTTGAAAAACTTTTTAATAGATACTTAAACGGTGAACCAATCCAATATTTGACTAATGAGGTATCATTTTTAAATGAAACATTTTACGTCGATAATAGAGTTTTAATTCCGAGGATGGAAACCGAAGAAGTAGCAATTTATACAATTAATAAAATCAAATCACTTTTCAACGATCGAAACATTGAAATAATTGATGTCTGCTCCGGAAGTGGATGTTTAGGGTTAACAATTGCTAAAAATGTTAATTGTTCAAAACTCTTTTTGAGTGATATTTCTAAGGACGCTATTGAGGTTTCGATGACAAACACTAAAAAACTCTTCGATATAAAAAGAACAAATTTTATAGTTTCTGACGGTCTTGTTAACTTGTTAAAAAATAAAAAATGTCACCCAAATGTGATCGTTTCTAATCCACCATACATCATTAATAGAAATAATGTTGATGAATCAGTTTTAAAATATGAACCTTCAATTGCGTTATTTACTGATGAAAACATTTCTATTTATAAACAATTGATTAATGATGCTGTTAAATTTAAAAATAGACCGCTATTAATTGTCTTTGAAATCTCTGATGAAGTTTATCCACTTATTAAGGAATTTTTAAATAATAATTACTCCAAAGAAAAAATAGAATATATTAAAGATATAAATAATAAATGGAGAATAGCTTCCATCCTCTTAAATTAATATGATGAAAATAATAAAAGAAAATGAACTTGATGTTGCCGCTAAGTTGTTAAGTGATGGTGGTCTAATAGCTTTTCCGACTGAGACTGTTTTCGGACTTGGTGTTATTTATAATAACAAATCTTCTTACGATAGATTAATCTCAGTTAAAAATAGACCTCCAGAAAAGCCGTTCACCCTCATGTGTGCTGACACTATTGATGTTGCTAAATATGCATATATTGATGATAGGGCTAAAAAACTAATTAATAAATTTATGCCTGGTCAATTCACAATTATATTGAAGGCAAAAGATAATTTACCGAATTATGTTATTTCTAAAGAAGGAAATGTTGGTATAAGAATTTCTTCAGATGATTTAATTAGAAATTTGATAAGAAAAGTTGGTGAACCTCTACTTGTTCCATCATGTAATAAATCTGGTCAAGCACCACTTACAAATAGCGATGATGTCATAAAAGAATTTAATAGTGAAATCGATGGAGTAATATTAGGAGAGTCAACTTCTAATGTACCTTCAACAATTGTTTTAGTCGGTGATGATATTAAAATTATTAGAGAAGGATTAATTTCAAAAGGTGATATTAAACGAGCGCTAATGGAGGACGATGTATGAAAATTTCAGTAGGTAGTGACCACGCAGGTTACTTAATTAAAGAAGAAATTAAAAACCATTTAATTAATAAAGGATATGAAGTAATTGATGTTGGCACGAATTCGTTAGAGTCTTGTGACTATCCTTTATTTGGACATAAGTGTGCTCAATTAGTTGCAAATAAAGAAGTTGATTTTGGAATACTTGTTTGTTCAAGTGGTGAAGGAATAATGATAGCCGCTAATAAGGTTGATGGTGTTCGTGCGGGTATTGGCTATAATGATGACGTAACTAGACTATTACGACAACATAATGATGCAAATATCATCTCGTTTGGCGCCTCATTTATGTCAAAAGAAGACATATTAAGAAGAGTAGACATATTCTTAAACACTGATTTTGAAGGCGGTAGACACGCTAGACGTGTTGACGAAATCAAATCTCTTGAAAAATAATACATTGTATTACATATAGAGAAATTGAAAGATATTTCTCTTTTTTGAACTCTTTTTTCACTTTTCTCCCCAATTAAGTATTAGGAGAGAAAAATGGAACGATATATTTGCCCAAGATGTGGAAACTCTAATCCTTTGTATATTGGCTATATCAATAATAAACCTTATTGTCGCTATTGCGTTTCGCTCAAGGGTGAGTCGGTTGTTGAAAAAAAGCGTAATAGAGGACACGTTGTTTTAGATTTAAAATATTCACTCTCTAAAGAACAAGATGAGATATCTAAAAAAGTCCTCGAAAATTATAAAAATGGCATAGATACTCTCATAAATGCGATATGTGGTGCGGGTAAAACTGAACTCGTTTACAATGTGATGGCCTATGCATTATCTAGTGGTTTAACTGTTGGTTTTGCGGTCCCTAGAAGAGATGTTGTTATCGAATTATATGCCAGAATAAAAAGTGCCTTTCCACATAACTCAGTAGTGTCTGTTTATGGTGGGCATACTTCTAAACTCGATGGAGATATTGTTGTTTTAACAACACATCAATTATTTCGCTATGATCATTATTTTGATTTGCTTGTTTTAGATGAAATAGATGCTTTCCCATTCAAAGGAGATAGGTTGCTTTATGTGATGTTCGAAAAATCAGTTCGAAGGAATTCGGTATTGATGTCGGCTACACCAAGCGATGAAGTTATTAGAAAATATCAAACTGGTAAAAGAGATATTTTAGAACTCAATGTCCGCTTTCATCGCCATAAGTTACCTGTGCCTCAAATAAAGATTGCATATGGAGTCTTCAAATATATTGTTTTAATTCAAATTTGCAAAAATTTTGTGTCAAATAATAAACCATTTTTAATCTTTTGCCCAACCATTGAGAAATGTGAGAATCTTTATAGAAGAATCCATATGTTATTACCTAAAGGTAATTTTGTACATTCTAAAGTAAAAAAAAGAAATGAAATTATTTCAAAATTTAAGAATGGCAAATATAAATATTTGGTTACCACTGCAGTTTTAGAAAGAGGAGTGACTATTAAGGATTTACAAGTTGTTATTTTCGATGCTAATAATTCTATTTATGATGAAGCTGCACTAGTGCAAATTTCGGGTCGAGTTGGTCGAAAATATGACGCACCAGATGGGGAGGTTTTTTATGTTGCTGAAAAAACAACTTTTGCTATGGAAAAATCAATTCAAACTATCCGAAACAAAAATAAAAGTTTGCAAAGTGTGTTTCAAACAGATGAATGACAATTCGATTAACTATTTAATTAAGTCAAATCCTCAAATTTGTTCGAGTTGTTATAGGAAATTTCATCCTGTTTATGAAGAATTTACATTGCTTGGATGCTCAGGATTAGCAATTTATAAATATGATGATGGTATTCGTTCGCTTATTTATCAATTCAAGGGTTGTTATGATTATGAACTTTCAAGTGTATTTCTCGACCGTTCACTACTATATTTAAAGAATAAATATAAAGGTTATGTGCTTGTACCTGCTCCTTCAACAAAAGAGTCAGACGAAAAAAGAGGATTTAATCATGTCATAGAAATCTTTAAACATTTAGATAAACCTATTTATCGGGTTATTGAAAAAACTGATAATGTTAAACAGTCTGATTTATCAAAAGTAGAGCGAAGAAATATTTCAGAACACTTAAGAATTAATAATCGTTATTTACTCACCAAAAAGAAAGTGCTCATAGTTGACGATGTTAAAACGACAGGTTCAACCTTAAAAGCAATGATTAAGTTAATTAAAGAATGCCGACCAAGGAAAATTAAAATCCTTGTTTTATCACGACGAAAAGAAAATGAAAAATTGTGATTTAAATGGCAACAATAAATAGTTTGTTATAACATTTCATAAATGTTAGAATATGAAAGATTATCTTATGGGAGAAAGAAATAGATGGCCAATATAATTGAAAAAATATTCCGTTTTGATGCAAGAACGCTTAAAAAATATGAAAAAGAAGCCGATAAAGTTCTTGCTTATGAGTCTGAAATGGCAGCGTTAAGCGATGATGAACTTAAAGCAAAAACGCCATATTTTAAAGATATGCTCGCAAACGGAGCAACTCTTAATGATATTAAATATGAAGCATTTGCAGTAGCTAGGGAAGCCGGTAAACGTGTTTTGGGTTTATTCCCATTTAAAGTCCAGGTTATTGGTGCTTTAGTTCTTCATGATGGCGATGTCGCCGAAATGAAAACTGGTGAAGGTAAGACTTTAACCGCAACGATGACGATTTATCTAAATGCTTTAAAAGGCGAAGGTACATATGTTGTTACAGTTAACGAATATCTTGCACAACGTGACGCTAACGAGATGGGCCAAATATATCGTTTCCTTGGTTTAACTGTTGGATGTAACTTAAGAGAATTATCTACTAGAGAAAAGAAATTAGCGCATCTTTGCGATATTACTTATACAACAAATTCTGAACTCGGTTTTGATTATCTTCGAGATAACATGGCTAAAACTCCAGAATTACGTGTTTTGCGTGGATTAAATTATGCAGTTATCGATGAAGCTGACTCAATTTTAATTGATGAATCTCGTACCCCACTTATTATTTCTGGTGGTTCTAAAGTTTCAGCATCTCAATATACAGTCGCGGATAGATTTGTTAAGACACTTAAAAAAGATCGAGATTACGAAATTGATATTAAAGATAGAACAGTCAGTTTAACTGACGAAGGTAATGCTCGCGCAGAAAAAATGTTTGGTATTCGTAATCTATATGATCCAGAGTACCAAGATTTAGTCCATCGTATTCAACAAGCTCTTAAAGCGAATTATATCTTTTCTAGAGATGTCGAATATATGGTTGATGCCGACCGACAAATTCAATTGATTGACCAATTCACAGGTCGTATTTTAAAGGGTCGAGAATATTCTGATGGTCTTCATCAAGCTATTCAAGCTAAAGAAGGCGTTGAAATTAAGTCTGAAACAGTTACTGTCGCAACAATTACATATCAAAACTTCTTTAGATTATTTAAGAAACTTTCTGGTATGACTGGTACTGCTAAAACAGAAGAAGAAGAATTCCAAAAAATCTACAATATGAGAGTTGTTTCTATTCCTACAAATGTACCTGTCATACGTGAAGATGCAATTGACTATATATTTGCCCATAAAGCCGAAAAGCTCAAAGCTCTCATAGAAGAAGTTAAAGAAAGACATGAAAAAGGACAACCAATCTTGATTGGCACAGTCTCCGTTGAATCTTCAGAAGAAATTTCAAATTTATTAACTGCTGAAGGACTTAAGCACGAAGTTTTGAACGCAAAAAACCACGCACGTGAAGCAGAAATCATTGCACGCGCTGGAGAAAAAGGTGCCATAACCCTTGCTACAAACATGGCTGGTCGTGGTACTGATATTAAATTAACAGAAGAAGTTAGACAGCTCGGTGGATTATGTGTTTTTGGAACTGAAAGACATGAATCAAGACGTATTGATAATCAGTTGAGAGGCCGTTCAGGTCGTCAAGGCGACCCTGGTTTTACTAGATTTTATATTTGTTTTGACGATGAACTTTTAAAACGTTTCGCTGCAGAATCAGTTCAAAAGAGAATTGAAAGTTTTGGAGAAGGTCCACTTGAAAGTAAATTATTCTCCTCCGTCATCACAAACGCTCAAAAACAAATTGAAGGTAAAAACTTTGATATTCGAAAGAATTTACTTGATTATGACGATGTTATTTCTCGCCAAAGAAAAGCTATTTACGAAAAACGTGATGCAATTATGTTTGCGAAAAGCATTGATGAATTAATTCAAGAATTCTTTATTACATGTGGCCTTGTTCTTGCTAAAAAATCTATTCCATCAGATAGTAAGAACGGATTTATTGATGGTGAAGCACTTAAAAAACTTGTTGAACCTAAATACATGCCTGTTGGTTCATTTAAGGCTGAATCATTTGATGGTGCGCCTGTTGACGCTGGTGAAGATTTAGGCGAACTCTTATATAGTATTTACCAAATTAGACGTAAACAATGGTCTATTGAAATTGCCGATCGTGTTGAAAGAGAAATCGCTCTTCAAACAATTGATCAAAACTGGACGAAACAAATTGATACAATGGATCATCTCCGTGAAGGTATTCATTTACGTTCATATGGAAATACAAACCCACTTCAAGATTATGTTAACGAAGGACAAGCTCTCTTTAGAGAATGTCTTGAAAATATTTCAACTGAAGCTGCATTCAAGTTATTAAATGTTGTTGTTCAAGTTAAAGTTGACCACGCAAAAGAAGCAGAAAATAAAACAGAAGAAAACAAAGCTGTTGATGTTGAATCAACTAATAAACCTACTAATGAGGATAAGGAATAATGAAAGAGCTACAAGAACTTCGACAAGACTTTAACGAAGTCTCCGAAATGGTCTATAGACTCGGTGATTCTCTTTGACCTCGATTTCTTAAATAACAAAGTTATTGAACTTGAAAAATTACAAAATAATGAAGGATTTTGGGACGACCAAAAGACTGCTTTAAAAATTATTGATGATTATAATGACGCTAAGGAAGAACACGATACTTATATAAGAATTAATCAAAACCATCGTGACATAGAAGAACTTCTTTTCGCATGTAATGAAAACGATGTAGATATGAAGTGTCTTATTGAAGAGTTGCTCGACGAATTAAAATATAGTGTTAAACAATTTAGACAACGTATTTTATTTAAAGGTGAGTTTGATAAACTCAATGTCATATTAGAAATTCATTCTGGGGCTGGGGGAACTGAAGCACAAGATTGGGCTGATATGCTCTCGAGAATGTATGTCAGATGGTGTGAAAAACATCACATGAAATTTCAAGTTGTGGACTCCCAACTTGGTGATGAGGCTGGTATTAAGTCAATGACACTATCTATAAAAGGAAAGAACGCATATGGGCTTCTTAAAAGTGAAAAAGGTGTTCATCGTTTGGTTAGAATATCTCCTTTTGATGCTAATAAGAGAAGACACACCTCTTTTGCGTCTGTTAACGTTGTTCCTCAATTTGAAAATGATATTGATATTAAGATTGAAGATAAAGATATTCGTGTTGACACTTATCGAAGTGGTGGTGCTGGTGGACAAAATGTCAACAAAGTTGAAACTGCTGTTAGAATTTCTCATCTACCAACTGGAATTGTCGTTTCATGTCAAGTTGAAAGAAGCCAACTTCTCAATAAAGAAGCTGCAATGAATATGCTTAAAAGTAGACTCTATCAACTCGAAATGGAGAAAAAAGAAAAAGCTCTACAAAACATTGTTGGTGAACAAAAAGATATTGAATGGGGCAGTCAAATACGTTCATATGTTTTTTGTCCATACACAATGGTTAAAGACAATAGAACCAATTATTCAGAAAGCGATGTTGATGCTGTTATGGATGGAGAAATCGATGGATTTATTTTCTCTTATCTTGAACTACTTGCCCGCAACAAAGAACTAAAATAATCCACTTGTTATATAAAAAATGGACGAACATAAGTTTCAAATAGTATCAAAATTCAAACCTACTGGCGATCAACCAGAAGCCATTAAGGAACTATGCAATGGAATTGCTAACGGCAAGAAATTGCAAGTACTTTTGGGTGCGACCGGAACCGGTAAAACTTTTACAGTTTCAAATATTATTGAAAAAGTTCAAAAGCCTACTTTAATTCTTGTTCATAATAAAACTTTAGCAGCACAACTTTATGGAGAATTTAAAGAACTTTTCCCTAATAACAGAGTTGAATATTTTGTTTCTAACTTTGATTTTTATCAACCAGAAGCCTATTTGCCAAAATCTGATACTTATGTTGATAAATCTGCCGTTATGAATGAAGAAATTGAGATGCTTAGGACGAGTGCTATTAATTCTATTTTAGAAAGAAGAGATACAATTATCGTTGCCTCTGTTGCCTCTATTTATGGTTTAACTGATCCAGATGAATATAGAAATTTGGTGTTTGAAATTCGTGAAGGAGAAACCCTTGATAGAAACAAATTTCTAAATCGATTAATAGACGCTCAATATGTTCGAAATAATTTAGATTTAAAACCAGGCTCTTTTAGAATTAGGGGAGATGTTATTGAAATCGCCTTACCAAATTCTAAAGAAGACGTTCTTCATATTGAACTTTTTGGTGATGAGATAGATAGAATATCGATTGTTGATATTGTTTCTGGTAGCGTTAAAGGCGTTTATAAAACGTTTCCAATTTTTCCTGCTTATGATCACGCTTCCACTAGAGAAAGAATTAAGCTTGCTGTAACTTCGATTTCTAAAGAACTAGAGGAAAGATTACTTTTCTTTAAAGAAAATAGTAAATTATTAGAAGCC
>CAVIPP010000001.1:3966-11036 GCA_963644615.1 Oscillospiraceae bacterium | reverse complement strand
GGAAAACATGCTCGAGTTTGGAATGTGTCCAGGCATTGAAAATTATTCAAGGCATATCGATGGAAGACTTCCTGGACAAAGACCATTTACTTTACTAGATTATTTTCCAAAAGATTTTTTGCTTGTTATTGATGAATCGCATGTTACTTTTCCACAAATTAGAGGTATGTATAATGGAGATCGTTCACGAAAAGAAACTCTCGTCGAATATGGTTTTAGACTTCCAAGTGCGCTTGATAATAGACCTCTTAATTTTACTGAATTTGAAAACCTAATGCCTCAAACAATTTGTACTTCTGCGACACCTGGAGATTATGAACTTAATAGAGCTAATAACGAGGTTGTTGAACAAATAATTAGGCCAACAGGATTGTTAGATCCTGAAATTGAAGTTCGAAAAACCTTAGGACAAGTAGACGATTTAATTTATGAGATTAAACAAAGAACTATTAAAAACGAAAGAGTAATGATTGTTACTTTAACTATTCGTATGGCGGAAGATCTAACTGACTATTTAAAAGAAAGAGGATATAAGGTTGCATATCTACATAATGAAACAAAAACTTTAGAACGTAGTGAGATAATTTATCAACTTCGTAAAGGAAAATACGATGTTTTAGTGGGTATAAACCTTCTTAGAGAAGGGCTCGATATCCCAGAAGTTTCATTAATTGCGATTTTAGATGCAGATAAGGAAGGTTTCTTAAGAAGCAGTCGCTCATTAATTCAAATAATTGGTCGAGCAGCAAGAAACAAAAATGGAAAAGTAATCATGTACGCTGATACATTAACAGATTCGATGAAGGTTGCTATCGACGAGACTAATCGTCGTCGAAGTTTACAAAGTGCATATAATGAAAAATATGGGATAATTCCTGAGACAATAATCAAAGAAATCAGATCTCCAATTTCAAATTTTGAATCAAAAGACGATAAAATTCACAAAATTAGTAAAGCATCTTCACGTAGTGAAATTGAAAGAGAAATCGCTCGACTTGAAAAAGAAATGAGACAAGCCGCTAAAGAGTTTGAATTTGAAAGAGCCTCTGAAATTAGAGATATTATTTTTGAAATTAAAGCCTCTTTAGATAAATAAAGCATTTGCTTTACGTTTTGAGTTGTGTAATTATATTAAAAGTAATCTTAAGAAAGGAGAAAACTGATATGCTTCAATGGTATGACTATATATTCCTAGTAATAGCGTTAATCATCATTGTTTTATCCTTGCTTCAAGGTGGTAAATCAGAAGGTGCCTCTGGTGCTATTACTGGTGGTGGAATGAACATCTTTGTTAAGACAAAAGAAAGAGGTTCTGAAAAAGTAATTACATATTTGACATTTGGTTTTGCTATCGTCTTTATGTTTATTGCTATCCTTATTAGTGCCCTTGGTTCATAAGAACAAAATGTCATTTATTAAAAGTATCATTTGTGATACTTTTTTATTTATTTTAAGTGTAGAATATAGCCATGATTATAAAAGAATACGTTAAATCATTAAAAGAAAGCATGAAAAAAGAGGTTGAATCTTTTGCTCGAAAGCCTTCTTTAGTTATCATTCAAGTCAATGAAGATGCAGGCAGTAACGCATATGTAAAAGGTAAAATTAAGGACGCGAATGAGATTGGTGTTGATGCCAAATTAATTAAACTTCCTATTGATATTAGCCAAGAAGAGTTGCTTATTGAAATTAAAAAAGTTAATGAAGATTCTAATGTCGATGCTTTAATTGTTCAAATGCCTCTCCCAAAACAAATTGATGAAAATATTATTAAGTTAAGTGTAGACCCTAAGAAAGATATTGATGGATTTCATCCATTGTCTCATTTTCTTCCATGCACTCCGCTTGGAATTATCAATTATTTAAGAGCTGAAGGTGTTGAATTTACTGGTAAAAACGCAGTAGTCATCGGACGAAGCAATATTGTTGGTAAACCAGCTGCTAAATTACTTTTAAAAGAAAATTGCAATGTAACTGTTCTCCATTCAAAGACCAAAAAAGAAGACATGGATTTCTATCTTAATCATGCCGATATCATCGTTGTGGCAATTGGTAAGAAGTATTTCCTAAATGATCAAAAACTAAAAGAGAGCGCTATCGTTGTTGATGTTGGTATTTCTAGGGATGAAGATGGTTTACATGGTGACGCTAAACCAGGGCTTAATGTCAAACTTCAAACACCTGTTCCCGGGGGAGTTGGACTCTTAACTAGAGTCACACTTATGGAAAACTTATTGGAGGCTTACAAAAATGGAATTCAGCATTAACAATAGCGAAGTATATGGTTTAGAAAAGGCTGTTAAAGCAAGTGGTAATCCAATGAGGACTGTTATTCAAAATAGTCCTTGTGATGATAAAGATTATTTAAGAGCAACTAAACTTGGTTCAACTCGTCAGGGTGAAGGACATGATAATTTTTTAAAAGGAATTATTGTTCAAATGGATGTCACTGCACCTTTGTATTGGTGGAAACAAGCCCAAAGATATCATTGGTTTGATTTTATTTCATCTCAATCCACGATGCATTGTCTGCTTAAGTTTGATGTCATGAGTCAATGCGTCAGTGACACTAATAAGGAAATCCTTGAAATAGTTCAAAAATTAATTAACGAATATAATGCATTAGATAACTCTGATCCTAATAAAGTAAACAAATGGCGAGAACTAGTCGCGTCACTTCCTTGTGGATTTTGTTTAGGAGCGACAATGACCACAAATTATCAACAACTTAAAACGATGTATAAACAAAGAAATGCTCATAAGCTTAAAGAATGGCATGTTTTTTGTTCCTGGTGTGAATCATTACCTCACTTTATAGAACTTATAGGCGTTAAAAATAAATAATTATTAGAAGGGTTGATACACAAATGAAAAAATCTACATTAAAAAAATATGCAAAATTGATAGTCCATGTTGGCGCTAATGTTCAAAAAGGCCAATACGTTACTGTCTATGCTAACGTCGATCAAGAATTATTGGTCAGTTATGTCGTTAAGGAATGCTACAAAATGGGAGCAAAATTAGTTAATGTCGATTGGGCAAGTGATGTTGTTGAAAAAGTAAATTATAAAAATGCTTCGGTTAAAGCTCTTAGCGATATTCCTTTATGGCGTATTGAAAAAGAAAAATATAAAAACAAAACTCTGCCAATAACCATTTATATTGATTCAAGTGATCCAGATGCTTTAAAAGGTGTCAAACAAGAAAAAATTAGTGAAGTAACTAAAAGAGTTTATCCGATTATGAAACCTTTTAGAGATGAACGAGATAATAAATATCAATGGACAATTGTAGGAGCTGCTTCTCCTATTTGGGCGAAAAGAGTTTTTCCTGACTTATCTAAAAAGGAAGCAGTTGAAAAACTTTGGGATGCAATTTTATATACATCTAGATGCACTGATGAGCCAATAAAAGCCTGGGACGAACACAATAAGTTTTTAGCAAAACACACAAAACTATTAAATGAATTAGATTTAGATTATTTAGAATATAAGTCCTCTAATGGAACAGATTTTAAAGTCTGGCTTAATAAAGAAGCTCTTTGGGAAGCTGGTGGAGAAGTGACTTTAGGTTCTAATATTTATTTCAACCCTAATATTCCCAGCGAAGAATGTTTTACAAGTCCTCTAAAAGGAAAAGCTGAAGGTGTTGTTCATTCAACAAAACCTCTTTCTTATAACGGACAATTAATTGAGAATTTCTGGATTAAATTTAAAGAAGGTAAAGCAATCGAAGTTCACGCTGAAAAGAATGAACAATTATTGAAAGAAATTATTAATATGGATGAAGGTTCTTCGTATTTAGGCGAGGTCGCTTTAGTGCCGTTTGATTCCCCAATTAATCAAACCGGTATATTATTCCTTAACACTTTATACGATGAAAATGCTGTCTGTCATCTTGCTTTAGGTATGGGATTTACTAATTTAATTAAAAATTATGAAAAATACACAAACGAAGAATTGCACGCGAAAGGGGTAAACGATTCCTCAATTCATGTCGATTTCATGATAGGTAGTAAAGACCTTAATATTATTGGTACTACCCGTGATGGTAAAAAGGTAGAAATATTTAAAGACGGTACTTGGGCTATTTAATTAAATATTTTATTTATAATAAAATTCCCTGAAATTGCACAGGGAATTTTTTAATGTTCACCCCAATGATGGTCCCACCAATCATCAAATTGTTCGCCCCAACCATCTGGTTCTGGGTGGTAGTGGTTGTAGTCTTCATCATCTCGGTGACCGTGATGATAATCATCGTTTGCTATTTTGGTAAATATATCTTTGAAGGAGCTATCAATTATGTTTATTGCCATGTCTCTAAAATGTTCTAATTCATATTGATCATATAGTGCTTGTAAAAGAGATAGTTCATTTAATTCAATTGTTGAAATATCATCATATTTAGATAATGATTCAACAAATTCAGGTGGCATATTTCCATCGTTTTCAACTCCCTTAGTAAATGATCTTATATCATCGTGAGGCTCAAAATGATTTAATCCATTTTTCCACCATTTCCATTCTTTTATTTCATCATTTGGTTTGTAATTTTCAAAATCCCTTCTGGATTCTTCTTTAATGTCTATCTTATTATTACCTAGTAAATAACATATTAAATCTATATATGTTGAATATTTTTCTCTTAAGTCACTGCCACCTTCTTTTAGTGAAGCAAAAATGTTTTCTCTAACAGTAACAATCTTATTCAAATAAGAATTTAATTGTTTGACTTCTTCTTTAATGATTTTTGTTTCATCCTTAAATGTGGTTAAAACTTGGTCTATTTCTTCTTGAGTCGAGATATGATCGTTAATAAACCATAAGAACTCAACTATTTCTTCCATTTCACGTATTTGATAATCTTTAAAAACTTCAACCCAATCTTTTAAATCGCTTGAAAAATATGCATCTTCAAGTGCTGTTCCATCAGAAAAGACAAATATTCTACTTGCAAGGTTATATGCTTCGCTGATGAGATCTGCTAAATGTTCATCTTCAATTGTAGAGAGGGCTTCGTCTTCTTCTGATTCACTTACTTCAATGCTAGCAACAACTTTATAGTTCTTCATGAAGGTTTTAATTTCATTGCTTATATCATTTTTAATAGCGTTATAGTACGCACCATTATCATTGCGAGTTTCAATGAAGAATTTGATTGTGTTAGTTCTAGAAATATTTTGTTTTTCAAAAATGCCACAATTTAGAGCTGAAATTAAATATTTAGAAGTAAAAGTCAATATAGTTTCATTATTACCAATAGAGTACTTTATCGATGCGCTTGTGTCTTCTACATTGTCGATATTATCAATAACATATGCTGATTGATCATCTGTGGTAATTATCTTGCTTGAATCAATTGTTCCATTTGTATTTACAAAAAATGATGCTTTAGCGCGATATGTATTAGATGGAGAGGCAACATCAATTGTTACGCCACTCTCACTAGACGGAGTAACAATTGCTATGTTTGACGAACTATTATCATCAGTCGTATTGCTTGAATTATCTTCTACATTGTTATTATTTTGAATAATGTTTGGAATTATCACCCCAGAAACAATCCCTACAAGAAGAAGCGATGAAACAATTGTTATATTAGTCTTATCATGTATGAAGATATAAAATTTATTATGTGGATTTTTATGATTGATTGAATCATAGACATCATTGAGCACAACTGGGACAAATAAAGATTCTTCACTTTTGATTCTATCTTTGATATATGAATTATTCTCATTTTTTTGTTCAATGCCTAGTTTTTTGTAAACATTATCAATATTATTTTTTACTAGTCTAGAACCTTCTGCCTCTAATTTAATTTCTATATCTTTATTTAAAGAATTACTTAAAACATTTATTCCAAGTTTAGAATAAATTGTGTCGATTTTATTAGGAACAAATTCTTCTGCCTCTAATTTAAGCTGCTTTTCTAAGTTTTTCTTCTGCATATTTGTCTCTTTTTTTCCTAGAGGAAGATTCATGATTTCAGCAATTTCGCGATGCTTATAATCACCAATTGTGTACATAATGACAATTTTTAATTCGTCTTCATCTAATATTTCGTTGGCTAATTTGATAATAGGTGTATCAAGCGAATCATCTAACGTATATAATCCATCTGGTGTTAATTGTTCAGCATCATAGTCAAAACTGGTTACTCTTTTGTTTTTATTAACCTCGTTTAATGCAATATTTTTAGCAATAGTTAATATCCAGTTTTTAACGTTGCTTCCTTTAGTGTAACTTTGAGCGTTCTCAAAAACTGATATATATGTTTGTTCAAGAATGTCTTCGGCAATTGCGTAGTCTTTAACAATTGGTAGAACAAAGGTGAAGACACCTCGATATGTCAGTTCGTAGATAGTCGCTAATGCGTTAGTGTCACCATTTTGTAAGGCAATCATTGCGTTGTCGAGCTTTTCTTTCATATTCAAATTATAAATATAAAATTATAATTTGAAAATATTTTTTGAAAAACGACGTCAAGAAGGGGCGGACGTCGTTTTAGAAAAGGACTATATCTATCCTTAATATATAAATGAATTAATGATTAATTTTATTGGTAAATATTAATTATTTGTTTCGTTTATATCGATAATATTGCTAAATGGAAGTCGTCCATCAGAAAAGACTAATTCTCTTTTTGTTATGTCTACTCTAATTATTTCACGCACAACTTTATATAAATAGCCATCATAATAATATTCGATTTCAAATAATCTATCGTTGTAGTTATGCAATATTTCATCAATCTTTTCAGCTCTCTCACTAGAAATCAATGGCTTATCTATTTTGTTTTTTTGGTAGTGCATCTTATCAAGATATTCGCTTTGCTCAACAAGAGAAGAAAAAGGAGCCCATTTTTTCATTCCACGGTCTGAATTCATTTACGATGACCTCCTATTTGATTGTGCCTTTCTTTTGCAGTGCTTTCCTTAAGCAAAGAAGAGCCCTTAAAAAGAATATCTTTCCCATATTTATTTTTTAATCTATCGCTAACTTTTTGAAGATTTCTCTTTTCTAACTTACTTATTGGATCTTCGAATAATGAAAGTTGTTCCATAT
>CAVIPP010000001.1:0-3956 GCA_963644615.1 Oscillospiraceae bacterium | reverse complement strand
AAGTTTTGAATATGATAAGTATATTCTTCTAATTGGAAGATTTTTAATGTATCTGTCATATATTTTTAATAACACATCCAATATTTCGTCAGTGTCATCAGTTGGATTTTCTAATGTCATTTGATGAGAAAAACCTCCATAGACTGACATTGAGTAACCAATAGAAAGTCCAACGGATTGACAAAATTGACCGTTTTCTCTAAGTCGCATTGACAAATCTTCGTTCATTTCTCTAATTATAGTTTTCGCTTCGTCTACTTTGTAATCTCTAAATAAGACTTGTCCAAGCGATAAAGAAGTGTTTTTAGGAACATATTTTTGACGGATATCTGTGTTATCTATTCCGTTAGCGTGTTCGTGAAGTTGTTCACCCATGACACCAAATTCTTTTTTAAGAAGGTTTTTATCCGCTCTTGCAAGTTGACCAACATCATATATGCCCATTGAATTTAGTCGTCTTTCATAATTTAAAGATATTCCCCACATTTTAGATAATGGCTTTACTTTCCAAAGCTTCTTTTCAACATCTTCTTTTTTCCACTCTGATATATACGGAGGTTTATTTTTAGCATCTAAATCGAGCGCTAGTTTTGCTAGTAGCATATTGTCTCCAATACCTGCAGTTGTGGTTAATCCTGTTCTTTCATTAATTGCGTCTTTTATTTTTTTAGTTAATTGTCTAGGCGTTAGGTTATACATTTTTAAGTAAGGACCTAAATTAATAAAAAGTTCATCAATTGAATAAACGTGGATATCGTCTTCACCAACAAAATCTAACACGATTGAAACGATTTGTGCTGACTTTTCTATATATAGCGACATTCTTGGTGTTGCGTATATCGTATTTGGTATGTCTGGAAGTTCTCTTCTACGGCATCTCGAAGGTACACCTAATTGCTTTAGATATGGACTAACTGATAAGACAATTGTGCCACTTCCTCTTGAAGTATCGCAGACCACTAAAGGGGTTGAAAAGGGGTTGAGATTTCTTTCAACACATTCTACCGAAGCATAAAATGCTTTCATATCAATAACTGCAATTTTCTTTTCCATTAAAAATAATATATAACAAAAACAAATTAATTATCAGTCTTGACATAAAAAAGTAAATCATTTTGCTTACTTATTAAGATTTCAGTCTTGATAAATTTCATTTATTAGTATTAAACTTATAACGCTTGGGCCAGTAGTTCAGTTGGGAGAACGCATCGTTCGCAACGATGAGGTCGCCGGTTCGATCCCGGTCTGGTCCACCATCTTGAGTGTTAGCATTGCTTTATTGGTGATGTTTTTTATTTTTATAAATAGATAAGAATGAATAAATTGGTATCATTCTATTTAGATTTATTAATCGAGAATATAACCTAAATAATTTCTTTAAATCGGCTTAGAAAAATTCTTTATTTATAAATTAATACGAATTAAAAAGTAGGTAATGCGTTAATTGTTTCAAGAATTTTATCTAATGTCATCGCCTTTAATGTGTCACTATAACTATTATCATTAATAATTCCGGCAGCAATAAGTTGATAAACAGTTGCTTGCTGAAAGACATTATTCATTGTGTCGCCTTGTGTAAATTCTTTATATGTTGTTTCTGATGGTTCATATTTATTTGCTCTACCGTTTTCGGTGTTAGTTTCTGTTACATTAAAAGCTAATAAAAGCATAAATCCTGCTTCTTTAGAAATATAATATTCTCCATTCGCATCATATACATATGAATATTTACCAGTACCATCAGTGTTTTCTTTACGGTTATATTTATCCGCTTTTACTGCATCTAATGCTTTTGACTCCTCAGTTGTAAAGCATCTGCTTCCATATAAGTCATAAACATTTAAGTCATTAATCTTTTCACCTAAATTACCCAATGTAACACTATCATCTTTTAATAAAGCATTAATAACTTCATTTTTTGAAGAAGAGATAACTGTGTTTAGTTTGATATTATCAAAATTAATGCCATTTTTTAAATCAGAAATGAGAATGTCATCGTATTTTTCTCTTCCACTTTGCTCTAATAAAATCTTATATAATTTTTCGTTTTCTTCGTTTTGTGGCATTACAGTTGTTAATTTAATATTATCAGTGTTAATGCCACTACTTAAATCGCTAACTTTAATCTGATTAGGATCGTCAATGCCTAAAGATTGGCACAAAATATTATAAAGCATTGTTGTTTCACCAGTGGTTTCATCAGTTGGTGAAATTATAGAAGCTAATTTAACGTTATCAAAACTAATACCTGTTTTTAATTTTCCTATTGTAAGATCACTTTTGCTACAATCATAACACTGCGTTAAGATATCATATAATTTTTCTGATGATTCATCATCAGGAATAATCGAAATTAATTTAACGTTATCAAAACTAATACCTTTTAAGTTTCCTAATGTAATTTCATCAGCGTTAGTAGTGCCTAATGCATCCATTAAAACAGCGTATAGATCAGCGTTTTCACTATCATTAGGAATAAAAGTTGTTAATTTAACGTTATCAAAACTAAGTCCATTACGGATATGATTAATTGTTAATTCTGCAAACGGTGTTTCTGTAATTTGCTCTAATAAGTTAATAAATGTTTCATTATCTGGATTGCTTTCATCAATAAGTGTGGATAATTTGACGTTATTAATATTAAAAGTTTGAAAATCACCAATTGTAATTAAACTGGCATCTTCTTTTCCTGTCGCGCTTTTAATTATTTCAAAAAAATCTTTATTTGACTCATTTTCTTCAATGAATGCGGTGATATGAATTTTATTTGTGTCCATATTAGATAAATCACCAATTGTAATTGTTTCCTTTGTAAATGGCTCAGCTCCTTCAACTGAGGAAGCATCGCAAAGAATATTGAATAATTTTTCATCAATACCTTCAGGAAGAATATCGATTAATTTGATTTTTTCTGGATCAAATGACCCCATGTCTTTGATTGATGTCGTGCCAAATAATTTGCTAATCAATGAGTCGCTAGTAACTTCCGTAAAGATTGATAATAAATCGACGACTTGCGATTGACCAAGTCGAGCAGGAAGAATTTCAATCATTTCATCAACTGGAACTTTAATTAAAGCAGGATAATATAATTGTTTTCCTTCAGCGCCACTGACTAAAATCTTGTCATCTCCATATGCTCTTTTAAGTTTGCCATTATCATCTTCGTAATAATAGATTTTAGGATTAAAGTCGCTAGAAGATGTATCAACTGTTTCTTCCACCATTGTATTTTCAGTCATGATTTTTAGATTTGCAAAATCACCAAGGGCGCTAGCCATGCCTAAATTTTCAATTGACGCAGTAATATCGATACAATTTTCATAAATGTATTGGAAATTAATATCGCTAAACGATATACCATTTAGTTTCTCATAATCAATTTCAAAAAATTTATCAATTCCAGAAGAAGCTAATAATGATTTGAACAATTCTTCAATTATTGGAAAATCTTTAACTTGGTAGGATTGATAACTTAAAGCAATTTGTAACAAAGAAGAACTAGATATGTTTTTATCGATGTATTTGCCATCATTACCAAAGAAAGTACTCGCTGGTAAAACGCAAATGCAAAGAGCTACACTACCAGCAAAAACTAAAAAAGAAGAGAAGAATCCTAATAACCACCATAAGAAATTCTTTAATGGTCGTTTACTTGCTATTCTTTGATTTTTAGCCGCTCTTTTTTGGTCTTTATTAATCTTGGTTAAAACGTTTTGATTATAGTTACCCATAATTAAATCCTCTCAATTGATAAAATAATTAATATAAAGTTCAAAAAAATAATAACATTTATAAGACTTATTTTTAATTATTTGTGTAAACAGTTAAATATAGGAGATAGCCTAATTAAAAGAGTTGATTATCATTATATATTCCACCTAATCGAGGAATCGGCGTTATAGATAGAATGATCTCTTATAAATGAAGAAAAACTTTAACTTCAAACGTTATGT